>JBKBXK010000014.1:0-18361 GCA_046314095.1 Thermaurantiacus sp.
TTGATGAGAACCTGACCGTGCATCACGCCGGGGCTGCCGTCGTAGAAGGGCATCTGCCCGATATCCTCTGCCCCGAAGGCGCGGGCGTAGAACTCCATCGCTTCGGCGGTGCGGCCGGCCATGGCGATGTAGGGCAGGACGCCCATCATGGGGTTGGGTTGCATCATCCTGTCTTCCCTGAAGGGGCATCCTTGCATGCCGTGGTTTACTTTGGTATCAAATCTTTGTGAAGGAAACAACCCCCGACCTTCTGCCGCGCGATGTGGTCCTGCACGTTCGCGACACCTGCCTGTGCCTTGCGGTGCAGCGCGCGGCGCGCAGGCTCGCCCGGCGCTTCGATGCCGCGCTCAGGCCCTTCGGCCTGACCAACGGCCAGTTCTCGCTGATGGTGGCACTCAACCAGCCCGAGCCGCCGCCGATCGGGCAGCTGGCGCCCTTCCTCGGCATGGATCCCTCGACGCTCACTGCCGCCGTCAAGCCGCTCGCCCGACGTGGCCTGCTGCTGGTGGAACCCGACCCCGAGGACGGTCGCCTGCGCCGTCTGAGGATCACATCCGAGGGCGCGACGCTTGCGCGGCAGGCAGTCGATGTGTGGCGCGACACGCATCAGCAGGTGGAGGTGGGGCTGACCGCGGGCGTGCCGGAAACCATCCGCCGGGGGTTGGCGCAGATAGGCCAGACGTCCTGACCGGCTCACGAGAACGGCTCCGTTCAGCCAAACTGCCGAGATCAACGTCCGGTTGACAGCGACTGGCCATGCCGGCGCTGCATCTCTTGCGGGTCGACCGCCGGGCCGGATCGCGACATGCGTGGCGGGACGGCTGGATCGTGCTGTCGCCCGTGGGTCAGACCCGCCGGCATCTCATCCTGCGCTGCGGCAGCCGTTCCGTTCCGCTTCACTGTCGCTGGCGGGCCGCTGCAAAAGCGCCACGTTTCTGGCCGGAATCTCGCAGCGCCAGCCCCAGCGCGCGGCCAGGTAACGAAAGGTCGCCTCGCGATAAAAGGCAATGTGCGTCGGGTCGCGCCGATAGTGCCAGCCGGCAAAGCGACTGTCGTCGGTCTGGAAGCTGGTCATGATGGCCAGCCATCCTCCCGGTCGCACGAGCCGGCGCAAGCGCGCGAACTCGCGTGACGGGTGGCGGAAATGTTCGACAACCTCTGTGCAGGTGACGAAGTCGTGGCAGCGCCGCAGGACAGCCGGATCGGGCGCGAAGAGGGGATCATGAACCGCCACCCGGTGGCCGGCCGCGCGCAGCATGGCCGCGAGCGCCGGGCCGGGGCCGCAGCCGAAATCCAGTCCCTCCGACGCCGGTGCCAGCCGCGCAAGCAGCGGATCGGCCAGCCGGGACAGGAAACGCCGATAGCCGGGATCATCGACCTCGTTCTGATGGTGGCGATAGTGCGCATGTTCGGCAGCCAACGCGATCCGCTGTCGGGGGTGCAGAAACCGCAGCTGGCAGCAATCGCAGGCGAAATAGTCCTGCCCTGATACAACCAGAAAATGCGGCGCCGGCGTGCCGCACAGCGGGCAGGCGTGCGCGCGAGCATCGGCATCCTGCGCATCGGCCTCCGCAGCGGCCATCATCGCGGAGTGCGTGCCAGATAGATGGTCTGCGTGAAGGTCACCCCGGTCAGCGGATTGTCGAAGGTCACGGGCTCGGCCCGGCAATGCGCGAAGGCCGCCCCCAGCCGGGCGAGAAACTGCGGATCCGTCTCTTCGTTCGACCACAGGCCGAAGACGCCGCCCGGTTTCAGATGGCGATGCAGCGCGCGCAGGCCATGGGGCTGGTAGAAGCCGTGCGAGCGCTCATCGAGCAGATGGGCCGGGGCATGGTCGATATCGACCAGCATGGCGTCGAACCGCCGGTCCGGCTGGTCCGGATCGAAGCCGGTTCCGGCCGCCATCGCGAAGAAATCCCCCTCCACCAGGCGGCAGCGCGGATCCTTTGCCAGCACATCGCCGATCGGCAGCAAGCTGCCGCGGTGCCACTCTATCACCGGCGCCAGATACTCCACGACGAGCAGGCTGGCGACGGACGGCGAGGCCAGCACGGCCTCTGCCGTATAGCCAAGCCCGAGGCCGCCCACGACGATGCTGAGCCCGTCGCCCTGGCAGGCCGCCACGCCGAGCCGCCCCAGCGCCACTTCGGAGTCCGTGAACAGGCTCGTCATCAGATAATCCCCGCCGAGCAGGATCTCGTAGACATCGACCTCCAGCTGAAGCTCGCGGCGGCGACGAAGGCTGAGTGCCCCGATAGGCGTCAGGCAATAGTCCAGTTCCTCGAACAAGACGCTCATGGGCCTGGCTATCGGCCAGTTCGCCGTTGCGCTCAACGGTCGAAAGCGACCGGCATTCACGGGCCGAGGAGGATGCTCCGGCCCGGCTGGCCGCGGCGCAACAGCCCCGGATGTTGCGCTGCCGAGCGCCTGCAGGGGAGCGGCATGCTGACGACCCTTGCCTTGCGGCGCATGTTGTGGCGTCATCAAACCGTAACATCCGAGCGGAGGCCAAGCTGTGACGGAGCCTGTGCGTGCCACCGATGCCGACCGCGCCTTCTTCCGCCTGATCGAGGGCGCCAGAGGCCTCGAGCCCACCCTGAACCTTTCGGCTGACCGACCTGGGCGGGCGGAACGACTGGCGGCCGGCCGCGCGCTTCGGCAGAAGGTTCCGCGCTCCGCACATGGCGACTGGAGGCCGGGCCGGCGACGCGATCCGCTTGGCATCATCGCCCGGCAGAACGCGACGCGGACCGAGTCGCTGGTGCCATTGCGGATGGAGCGGATGTCGGCTTCCCCCTTCGCGTTTTACCGGGGGACAGCAGCGGTGATGGCCGCAGACCTCAAGCGCACGCCCGCCACCGGCCTGACTGTGATGGCCTGCGGTGATGCCCATATCGCCAACTTCGGCCTTTTCGCCTCGGCCGAGCGGCAGCTGGTGTTCGCAATCAACGATTTCGACGAGGTCCACCCCGGGCCTTTCGAATGGGATCTGAAGCGCCTGGCAGTGAGCGTTGCGCTTGCCGCCCATCATGTCGGAGCGCCCGCGACGGTCGGCGCGGCTGCCGTGCGCTCGGCGGTCTCGTCCTACACCCGGCGGATGCGCCGCTATGCGGAGATGGGCTTTCTCGAAGTCTGGTATGATCTGATCGACGATGCGAGCATCCTCGCCGCCGCCCCGCCGCGGCTCCACGATACCATCCGCGCTGCAACCGAACGGGCCCGTGCGCGCGGCCACATCCGCTCGCTGGGCAAGCTCACCGAAGAGGCGGAGACCGGCCGCCGGCTTGCCGAGGCGCCGCCCCTGCTGGTGCGGGAGACGGCGCTTGCGGACGGCACGCCGATTGCCGAAGCGCTTGCGGCGATGCTCCGCTCCTATCTGCTGTCGCTGCCGACGGACAGGGTGCGCCTCCTTTCGCGCTATCGCATCGTCGATGTCGCCCGGAAGGTTGTTGGCGTCGGCAGCGTCGGCACGAGTTGCTGGGTGATATTGCTGGAGGGCATCGATGCGGGTGACCCGCTGTTCCTGCAGGTGAAAGAAGCGCAGCCCTCCGTCCTTGCCGCCAATGTCCGACGCGCGGCGCCCTTTCGCAACCAGGGCCAGCGCGTGGTGATGGGACAGCGCATGATCCAGGGCTCGCCCGACATCTTCCTTGGCTATGGCGCCGTTGCCGGCCGCCAGCGGTCCGGAGACTTCTATGTCCGCCAGCTTGCCGACATGAAGGGAAGCTTCGGCTTCGAGGAGAGCGACAGCGACTGGCAGGAGCGGTTGCCGGCCCATGCGGCGCTGTGCGGCTGGGCGCTTGCGCTCGCACATGCCAAGTCAGGCGATCCGGCGACAATCTCAGGCTATTGCGGGACAGGCAAGGCGCTGCCCGAGGCCCTGGCCCGGTTCGCGCTCGCCTATATCGAGCAGACGCTGGCCGATCATGCGGCACTGGTCGCCCTGCAATCGGCAGGCTGAGCCGGCGCGCTGAGATATAAGAAACGCGCATATTGTCATGCGGGGCAATAATCTTCTTGCATAGCCTTCAGAGGCCGTCGAACCTTCGCTCCGGCATCCAGAGCGTCAGCAAGACGCAGCCAGAAGGGGAACGGGACATGATCCAAGGCCACGCACCGGCTGGTTCGGTAATCGTGCGCTCGCTTGCGGCACTGGTCCTCGCGGGCAGCTCGACACTCGCCCTTGCGCAGGCGACAGCCGTTGCCGAGGGTGAGGCCGACGGCGACATCATCGTCACCGGCTCCCGGATCGCCCGCACCGATGCGCTCGGCGTCGGCCCGGTCACCACCCTTACCAGCGAGGACATCCAGTTCGCCGCGCCAACCTCGGTCGGCGATCTGTTGCAGGCGCTGCCCGGAGTCGGGGTGAGCCTCAACAGCAATGGCACGCAGGGCACCAGCTTCGGCGTTTCCTCCATCAACCTGCGCTATCTCGGCAGCGCCGAGGGCAGCGGCAACCGCACCCTTGTGCTGGTCGACGGAAAGCGCTGGATCAATGCTGTCGGCGGCCGCGGCTTTCGCGATTTCGTGGATCTCAACACCATCCCGCTTGGCATTGTCGAGCGGATCGAAGTGCTGAAGGACGGCGCCTCGGCAATCTATGGTGCCGATGCGATCGCGGGCGTCGTCAACATCCAGACCCGGCGCAACCTTGATGGCTTCGAGATGAACGCCCGCGCCGGCATCACCAGCCGCGGCGACAACCAGAACATCTCCGGCCATGTGAACTGGGGCCGGCAGTGGGAGCGCAGTTCGCTGCTTTTGTCCGTCACCTTCAATGACACGCAGCCACAGTTCACCGGCGACCGGAGCCTGACCCAGCGGGCGTTCCTGCTTCCGACCGCGCCTCCCACCAGCCCGCGCGGCCTGTTCCTGCTTCCGGGCCTCAACAACAATGCCTTTTTTGGCACGCCGCCCAATTTCGGGCAGAATGCCGCCAATGCCATCACCCGCCTGCCGGGCGTGAGCGATGCCGGGCCCGGCGCCTCTGCGGCCCAGGCGTTCCGGGTGGCCCGGCTGCCGGGCGACGATTTCAACACGCTCGCGCAGGGACTGTACACGATCGGCCCATCGCAGCGGGTGGGCGTGTTCGGCCGGTTCTCCGCAGAGCTCGGCGAACGCGTGGAGGCCCGCATCGAGGGGCTCTACAACTGGCGGAAATCCTCGCAGCTGTTCGCACCCTTCCCGCTCGACATCCGCGGATCGAACGGCTTCCAGATTTCAGCGGACCAGGCCTTCAACCCGTTCGGCACCGCCAACGGCGTGCCGGCAGGCAATGCGCTTGCCTTCACCCAGGCTGCATTCCGCATCCAGCGGGTCGCCTCGGAAGTGGGCAACAGGCTCAACGAGCAGGAGGTCGACACCTATCGCATCCTCGCCGGGCTGGACGGGACCTTCGGCGCCGGCAACAGCTGGCGTTGGGATGCGCACGTCAGCTGGTCCCGGAACGAGGCGGTGTTCAACGCCTTCAACCAGGTCAATCTGGAGAATGTGTACCGGGCGCTGCATTCCCCCGCGCTGTGCGCGGCGGACCCGCGCTGCACCCCGCTCAACATCTTCGGCACCATCACGCCCGAAATGGCGGACTATATCCGCTTCAACGGGCTGGATCGGCAGGTTGCCGAGCAATGGAATGCCAGCGCGAACATTTCCGGGAGCATCATCGAGCTTCCGGCCGGCCCGCTCGGCTTTGCTGCCGGCTATGAATATCGGTGGGAGAAGGCGGTCGACACGCCTGACAGCTTCGCCAACACCTTCTCGAGCGTCCTTCCACTGGTGGGAGGACAGCCGCAGCTTCCGACCACGGCCCAGTCGCGCGAGCCGACCAGCGGCTCCTACAATGTGCACGAGATCTATGCCGAGGTGAACCTGCCGATCCTCGCTGACACCCCAGGCTTCCATCGCCTCGATGTGGACGCTGCGATCCGCTATTCGACCTATTCGACGGTGGGCGATCGCGCGACCGGCAAGGTCGGGGTGGCGTGGCGGCCGGTTCCGGCACTTCTCTTGCGCGGAACGTGGGCGCAGGGTTTCCGCGCACCCTCGATCCTGGAACTGTTCCAGGGCGAACGGCGCACGAACTTCCAGGCCATCGACCCCTGCAACGGCGGCGGCGCCGGGCTTCCCGGATGCGCCGGGGTTCCGCCAACCTACAACCAGAACCAGTTCGGCAGCGGCCTCCTTTCCGGCGTGACGTCGGGCAATCCCGATCTGAAGCCGGAGACGGCGGAGACCTGGAGTGCGGGCCTGGCTGTCACGCCGCCGCAACTGCCGCGGACCTCGCTCACCGTCGACTGGTTCCGTATCACGGTCGAGGACGCGATCACGGCGCGCTCTGCTGCGCAGATTGTGAACAGCTGCGCACGGACCGGCAATTTCTGCGAGCTGGTGCAGCGGGCGCCTTCTGGGGAGGTGCTGCAGCTTACCCAGTCGGTGGTGAACCTTGCCCGGATCCAGGTGGAAGGCGTGGATATCACGCTGCGCGCCGGCGGACGGCTTGGCTCGGGCTTCCTGGATGCCGTCGTCGATCTCGCCTATCTGCAACGCTTCCGCACCTTCACGCCGCAGCCGGATGGCACGATCGACGTGTCCGATCGCGCCGGCCTGTCGGACCAGCCACGCTCCACCTTCCCGCGCTGGAAGGGCCAGGGCTCGCTGCGCTGGCAGAATGATGTGGTCTCGGTGGGCTGGCGCGGCCGCTACATCGGCCCGACCGACGATGTGCCGAACAACCCGGTGAACGGCGGCCGGGTGAAGGCCGTGACCTACCATGATCTGCAGCTGGGGATCGACGTTCCGGGCACGGGGATGCGCTTTGCCTTCGGGGTCGACAACCTGTTCGACCAGCAGCCGCCAGCAAGCCGGGCGAACAATCCGATCAACTTCGACATCTACACCTATGATGCCCGGGGCCGCTATTTCTACACCACGGTCGGGCTTCGCTTCTGAGCCGGAACCAGCGATCGAACGGGGCAGTGCGCGATCATGAACGAGCCTTCCGGGCGCCCACCGGAGCCTTCCGGGCCGGCTGACGCGGCAGGATCCCGGTGGCTGGACCGGCTGGAGCGGCTTGGCAATCTGCTTCCCGACCCGGTTTTCATCTTCCTGTGGCTGATCGCGGCGCTTGTCGTCGTTTCCGTGCTCGCCGGGGCTGCGGGATGGAGCGCGACCAACCCGCTGACCGGCGAGACCCTTGTTGCCACCAGCCTGCTTTCGGAAGCGAACCTCACCCGTCTCTTTGCCGACATGCCGCAGACGCTCACCGGCTTTCCGCCGCTGGGGCTTGTTCTGACGGTGATGCTCGGTGCTGCCGTTGCCGAACGCTCGGGGCTGTTCCACGCCCTCATCGGCAATGCGATGCGGCAGGTGCCGCGCCGCTGGATGACCCCCTCGATCTTCGTGATCGGCGTGATGTCGCATCACGCCTCCGATGCCGCCTATGTGGTCCTGATCCCGCTTGCGGCCTTTCTCTATGCCGAGGCCGGACGCCATCCGCTGACCGGCATCGCGGTTGCCTATGCCGGCATCTCCGGCGCCTTTGCCGGCAACTACATTCCTGGCCAGTTCGACGTCTTGATGCTGGGCATCACCGCGCCGGCCGCGCGCCTCATCGACCCGACATGGCCGCTCAATCCGCTCGGCAACTGGTGGTTCACGGCCGCCATCGGCGTGATGTTCACACCCATTGCCTGGTATGTGACCGACCGGATCGTCGAGCCTCGGCTCGGCACCTGGAGGCACCGGGGCGAGGCCGCCGACCTTCTCGAGCCACCCAAGCCGCTCAGCGAAGGGCAGCGCCTCGGACTTCGACGCGCGATGTGGGTGGCGCTCGGGATCGTTGGCCTGTTCGCGGCTTTGGCGCTCTGGCCCGGCTTCACTCCGCTGGTGGACACGAGCGCGGAGGGCCCTGCCCGGCTCACGCCCTTCTATCGCGCGCTGATTGCCGGCTTCATGCTGCTCTTCCTCGGGTGTGGCTGGGCCTATGGCTCTGCCGCCGGCACCGTCACCTCGCACCGCGACGTGGTGGCGATGATGGCCGACGGGATGCGCTCGATGGCGCCCTATATCGTGATCGTTTTCGCCGCCGCCCACTTCATCGCGATGTTCGCATGGTCGGGCATGGGGCCGATCCTTGCCATCAAGGGCGCGGACTGGCTGCGCGAGGTCGCGCTGCCGATCCCGTTCCTGCTTCTGCTGCTGCTCCTCGTGTCGATGGTGTTCGACATGCTGATCGGCTCGGCCTCGGCCAAATGGGCGGCGATGGCACCCATCGTCGTGCCGATGCTGATGCTGCTTGGCGTGTCGCCGGAGATGACCACCGCCGCCTATCGCATGGGCGATTCCATTCTCAACATCGTGACGCCCGTTGCCTCCAACTTCGCGCTGGTGCTTGTCATGTGCCAGCGGTGGGCGAAGGATTTCGGGGTCGGCTCGCTGATCGCGCTGATGCTTCCCTACAGCATCGCCTTCGGGTTTGCCGGGATGGCGCTGGTCGTCACCTGGGTCACGCTGGGCCTGCCGGTCGGCCCCGGCGCTCCGTCATTCATGCCGGTGCCGGCAGGATGAGCCGCCCGCTGGAGGGCGCAGGCTGCCCGGTCGCGATGATCCCGATGCGCGATGGCGTGCGCCTTGCAACGGACATTCACCTGCCGCCGGCTGGCGATGGTCCGTGGCCGGTGCTGCTGGAGCGCACCCCCTATGACCGGCGCGGGACCAATCATGGCGACATCAGCCGGCGCGCGCCCAGCCCCCCGCGCGCCCGGCCGGAGATTGCCGCCGAGTTCGCAGCTGGCGGCTATGTCGTCGCCATCCAGGATTGCCGCGGGCGGTTCGACTCCGAGGGGGCCTTCACGAAATATCTGAACGAGGGCCCGGACGGCGCGGACACGATCGCCTGGCTGCGCACCCAGCCCTGGTGCGATGGCCGGATTGCAACCTACGGCTTGTCATACGGCGCCCATGTGCAGACCGCGCTTGCCGCCCATGCGCCCGCGGGGCTGGCCGCCATGTTTCTCGATTCCGGCGGCTTTTCCTCTGCGTTCCACAGCGGCATCCGCCAGGGCGGGACGTTCGAGCTGAAGCAGCTGACCTGGGCGCTGAAGCATGCCCGGCTTGCGCCCGAGACGGCGGCCGACCCCGGACGGCGGCGCGCGCTGGACGCCGTGGACATCCGGGACTGGGTGAGCGTGACGCCTTGGACGGCCGGGAACTCGCCGCTCGCTGCCGCGCCGGAGTATGAGGCCTATGTGCTCGACCTCTGGCAGCGCGAGACCTTCGATGCCTTCTGGCAGCGGCCGGAACTGGCGGCCGAGTTGCACCATCATCGCTTTCCCGACGTGCCGACGGTGCACATGTCGAGCTGGTATGATCCCTACGCCCCCACTGCGATTGCAAACGCTCGGGGCCTCTCCGGCCGGTCGGCGGCGGTGCGGCTTGTGCTTGGGCCCTGGACGCACGGCCAGCGCTCTGTGACCCATGCGGGTGACGTGGATCTTGGCCCGGACGCACCGCTCGATGGCGCCCTGGCCGCAGACTATGTGGAACTGCGCCGCGCCTTCTTCGACCATCATCTGAAAGGCACGGGCGCGGACCCGCTCCCGGATCCCGTCACCTGGTTCCGCATGGGGGGTGGCAGCGGCGGGCGGACGCCCGATGGCCGGCTGGAGCATGGCGGGCGCTGGCTGAGCGGGAGGCAATGGCCGCCGGCAGGTGCGGTCCCCACGCCCTTCTTCCTGTCTCACGACGGAAGGCTTGCGCCACGGCCGCCGGCATCTGCGGGGTCTGCCGAGTGGGTTCACGACCCCTGGAATCCGGTGCCGACCTGCGGTGGTGCGATGGCCTCGGGCGCGCCGCTGATGCGGGCCGGCGCCTTCGACCAGCGGGAGCGGCGCGACATGTTCGCCCATGCGATGCCGGGCCGGGCGATTTCGGAGCGCGAGGATGTGCTCGTCTTCGAGACCGAGCCGCTGACGATGCCGCTGGAGGTCAGCGGACCTCTTGAGGCGATCCTCCATGTCGCATCCTCCGCCGTCGACACCGACATTGCGATCAAGCTTGTCGATGTGCATCCGCCCTCGCAGCACTGGCCGCAGGGCTTTGCCATGAACCTCGCCCACGGGATCCTTCGGTTGCGCTTTCGCGAGGGGTTCGATGCCCCGCGGCTGCTGGTGCCCGGTGACCTCGTTCGCGTGCATGTGAAGGGCTTTCCCACCAGCAACCTGTTCCTTCCCGGCCATCGCCTGCGGCTGGAGGTGGCAAGCAGCAACTTCCCGCACTTCGATATCAACCCCGGCACCGGTGCGCCGGCCGGCACGCCATCAGCGCCGGTGGCGGCGCGAAACCGGATTGTCTTTTCGGAAGCCCATCCTTCCCATATCCTGCTGCACGTGCGGCAGCCGGTGGAGATGTGAGGACCGATCGCAGCCTGCGGATGCTGCGGGCCTTCCGCGAAATCGTGGAGACCGGCACCGTGACGGCGGCCGCACGACGGCTGAAGGTCTCCCAGCCGGCGGTGAGCCGCATGCTGGCCGACCTGGAGGCCGAGATCGGCTTTCCGCTCTTTTACCGGGATCGCGGGCGGCTGGTGCTGACGCCCGATGGCGCCTTGCTGCGCGAGGAGGTGGGCCGGGCGCTGGGAACCCTCGAACGCCTGTCCTCGCTGGTGCGCGACATCGGCGAGTTCCGGCTGGGCGAGCTGCGGCTGGTCGCGCCGCCAAGCCTTGCTGAGGGCGTGATTCCCGAGATTGCAAGCCGGCTTCTCGGCCGCCACCCCGGCCTTCGGCTTTCGATCGATGCCCGCAGTGTTGAGACGGCGCGCACGCTGATCGCCGACCGGATGGTGGATGGCGGCTTCGTGAAGCTGCCGCTGGACCGCAGCGACCTGCGGGTGGAGCCGCTGCTGCACAGCGAAGCCGTGTGCGTGATGGCAGCCGATCATCCCCTTGCCACCGGGGCGGAACTGGATCCGGCCACCATCGGCCGGGCCAGCCTGATCCTGCTCGGCCACGGCCGCGCCTCGCGCAACCAGATCGAGACGGCCTTCACCGCGGCCGGTGTCAACCCGAATGTCCGCGTCGAAACCCACACGGTCGGCTCGGCCTGTGCGCTCGCCGCCCGCGGGGTGGGGCTGAGCATCGTCAACGGCTTTCTGGCGCAGCCCTATCTGCGCGATGGCCTTGTCACCCGGCCCTTCCGTCCGCGGCTGCCGCAGGATTATGCGCTTGCGACCGCGGCCGACGTGCCGCCCAGCCGCCTGTTCGAGGCCTTTGCCGCCGAAGCGCGCGCCTGGATTGCGGAAATGGCGGGTTCAGGGGCGGAGACGCGCCACCCGCCCGTCATGATCCAGCCGGTGGCCCAGCGCGGCGGATAAGGCCTCGAGCCGCGCGACAATGGCTTCCGCGTCGTGCCCCGCGGCAAGCGCCGGACGCCCGCGGGTCTCGAGATCGGCGTCGCCTCCGACGCCGGTCGCGTTCAGTTGCACCGGGATCAGCTCGGCAGAGACGAAACGGCCGGCCTCGAACCGGCAGTCCGCCAATATGCTCTGCCACGCCCACGGGCCGTAGAAGCCGGGCTCCTTCTTGGTCTGGAAGATGAAGCTGCCGAGGCCATGGAACAGCGGCCGGCCGCGATACATCTCGACGCCATGGAGCAGCGGTGCGCCGTGCGAGACGAAGACATGGGCGCCGGCATCGATGCATTCCCGGGCGAACGCCCGCGCCCAATCGGCAGTCTGCCAGTTCTCCGGCTCCCAATAATGGTTGTGGAGATAGGCAATCACCACGTCTGCCTGGCTGCCGGCGTGCGCGATGGCGTGCAGCATCGCTGCGCTGTCCTCCGGGTGGAGGCCGCGCCCGTCGGGATGCTGGCGGATCTCGTGGACTCCGGCACGCCCTGGCGTGGCCGAACCACCCGCCCGCACAAAACCGGCGGCGGCTGCAACCAGGCCGACCCGCCCGGCGCCGGTTTGAAGGATGGCCGGAGCGGATGCGGCCGCGAGGTCTCGGCCCGTGCCGGCGAACACGAAGCGCCGCGCCTCCAGCGCCTCGATCGCATCGAGGATTCCGCCCGTGCCGATGTCGAAGGCATGATTGTTCGACGTCGACAGGAGATCGATGCCGAGCGCGGAGAGGCAATCGAGAACGCCCGGATCGGCGACATGGAGCGTGTCCAGCGCGCGGGTTGGCGGGCCTTCGCGCGGGCCGCGAATGGCGACCTCGAGGTTCGAGAACGTGGCATTCGCACGACCGTTGAGCTCGGCCAGAGCCGCGCGGGCCGGCCAGTCCTGCGCGCAGAGATTGGCCCGGATCAGGGACTGGCCCAACAGGTGCAGCCGCAACGGGCCGCCGCCACGCGCCCCGTGCGCCGCACCTGCCACGCCCAGCAACATGGCAGCAGCGCCCGCCAGCACATCCCGCCGCCCATGCACGAGCCCTCCCCCTGCTGCTTTCACGCGGGCGTGGCTACCGGCATCCGGCGGTTGCGACAATCGCGGTTCGTGGCCGGTCGGGATGACCGATTGCCGGCTGGCCGTTCACCCGGCTGCGGCAGGCGCGTGAAACGCCGGGATACCGCTTTCGCAGAGGTGGCAGAGCGCTTCCATCACCGCGCGGACCTGCTGGTTCACCAGGCGATAGCGCACCACCTGTCCCTCCCGCCGCGGCGCGACCACGCCCTCTTCGCGCAAGAGCGCAAGATGCTGCGACACGCGCGATTGCGAGAGCCCGGTGAGCAGCACCAGCTCGGTGACGGTCGGCTCCTCGAGATTGGCTTCCTCCGCCATGCCGATGCGGCACAGCATCTTCAGCCGATCCGGGTTCGCCAGGAGGCGCAGCGTGTGTGCCATGGCCTCGGCCTGCTGCCCGAGCGGCGCAAGTTGGCCGGCCTCTGCCGCGTCCCGCCCGGTCATCGCATGCGCTCCATGCCCCTATATGGGTGTTGTTCGGCGGCGCCGGCAAGCCGTGACCGGAAACGGGCAGGGTTGGCAGCCAGCGCAGCATCTTCCTAGAGGTCCACGACGATCTTGCCGAAATGCCGGCCGGATTCCTGGTGCCGGAACGCCGCGCCGAGGCCCTCCAGAGGAAAATGGCTGTCGATGACCGGCCGGAGGCCCGTCGCCTCCATGGCGCGCACCATGTCCTGCTGTTCCCGCCGCGTGCCGACCGTGATGCCGATGAGGCGGATCTGCTTGGCCATGATCTGCACTGTCGGCACCGGCCCGGCATAGCCGGCAAGGACCCCGATGAGTGCGATGTGCCCGCCGATGCGCGCCGCCGTGATGGATTCCGGAAGCGTGCCCGCGCCGCCGATCTCGACCACATGATCGACGCCGCCGCCGGTGAGCCTTGCGACCTCTTTCCCCCACTCCGGCGTTGCCTTGTAGTTGATGAGGTGATCCGCGCCCAGCGCCTTCAGCCGCTCAAGCTTCGCATCGGATGAGGAGGTGGCGATGACGGTGGCGCCCGCAGCCTTTGCAAGCTGCAGCGCGAAGACGGAGACCCCGCCGCTCCCCTGCACCAGCACCACGTCGCCGGGCTTCACCTGCCCCTCGGTCACCAATGCGCGCCACGCCGTCAGCCCGGCGCAGGTGAGCGTTGCGGCCTCGGCATGGCTCCAGCCGGCCGGGGCGCGGGTGAAGGCGGTTGCTGCTGCAACAACCTCCTCGACGGCATAGCCATCCGCGCCGTCGCCCGGGACGCCGGCGAAGCCACCCGGCACCGGCCGCCCGTCAGCCCAGTTCGGGAAGAAGGTCGAGACGACCGAATCCCCCACCGCGAATGTATCGACACCGGGGCCGACCGCAATCACTTCACCGGCTCCGTCCGACATGGGAATGCGCCCGTCCGGCGTCGGGATGCCGCCGACGACGACGATATAATCATGATAGTTGAGCGAGGAGGCGCGGATGCGCACGCGAACCTCGCCGGGGCCAGGCGCGGCCGGCGGGCCCAGTTCCTCGAGCTTCAGATTGTCGATGCCTGCGGGGTGCCGCAGTCGCATGGCCCTCATGGATTTCTCCTCCTTGCAAGCCCTGTGCCGGACGGCACGCGGCAATGCACCTGAAAGGAGCGGGAGGGACGGCGGAAAACGCCCTCAGTAGCGGCGCAACAGCCCGGCAAGCCGGCCCTGGATCTTCACCCGCGACGGCAGATAGAGTTGCGGCTCGTGCAGCGTGTTGGCCGGATCAAGCCGGACCATTCCCTTCTCGCGCCGGAAAAACTTCAGCGTGGCATCCTGATTGTCGATGAGCGCGACCACAATCTCTCCGTCGCGCGCCTCCTCCGACTTGCGGATGAGTGCGTAATCGCCATCGAAGATTCCAGCCTCGATCATGGAATCACCGACCACCTGAAGCGCGAAATGCTCGCCGGGCCCCAACAGGGCTGCGGGAACGGCCAGATCCTCTGGGCTCTCGATGGCCTCGATGGGGAGGCCGGCGGCGATCCGGCCGACCAGCGGAACCGCGCGGGCTGGCGCCGGGCGCAGCTCCCCGCGCTGCCGGCCATAGGGCGCCTGTTCCGGTTCCCCAACGCCTGCCGCGAGCCGGGTTTCCCGCGCCCGCCGTGCCTCGGCAAGATCGGCGACTGGCGCTGCCACCGCAGCATCCGGAAGCCGCAACACCTCCAGCGCCCGCGCCCGGTTCGGCAGGCGGCGCAGGAACTGCCGCTCTTCAAGGGCACCGATCAGGCGGTGCACGCCGGACTTGGAGCGAAGGTTCAGCGCGTCCTTCATCTCTTCGAAGGAGGGGGAAACCCCGGTCTCTGCCAGTCGCGCATTGATGTACAACAGCAGCTCCTGCTGCTTGGCCGTCAGCATGTGGCCGCTCCGCTGCTGTGGAACATGAAATGAACATTAGCGGAACGAGGCGGAACCGGTCAAGAGGGTATCGACGCGAAGTCAGAGCCTTAGGAACGAAACCTCGTCTCCCGCAAGCAACGCGGGCGCATTCTCCGGCCGGATCAGAAGCGCGTCGGCGCCGGCTAGCACCCGCAGCATTGCGGAATCCTGGACCGGCGCCGGACGGACCCAGGCTGCGCCGTCTCGCCGCTCAAGGGTCGCCCGCTGAAAATCCCGGCGCGGACCGTTTGCGGTACCTGCGGATGCCGCGCGACCGATTTCCGCCTCGGGGAAGGGCCGCGCCGCCCCCATCAGGTGCCGCACCAGCGGCAGCAGGAAGAGATGCGCGCAGACGAAGGCCGAGACGGGATTGCCCGGCAGCCCGAGAACGACGACACGCCCCAGGGTTCCGGCCAGCAGCGGCTTGCCCGGCTTTATCGCGATCCGCCAGAACTCGATCTCGCACCCGAGCGCATGCAGAACCGGCCGCACCAGATCATGATCGCCCACCGAAGCCCCGCCGATGGTGACGAGAACGTCTGCGCCCGCAACCGCGGTGGACAACGCCCGGCCCAGCGCCAGCGGTTCGTCGGGAAGGATGCCGATATCGTGCGCCTCCACCCCCTCCGGTGCCAGGAGCGCGGCCAGCATGGCGCTGTTGGACGAAACGACCTGCCCGACGCCGGGCATCTGGCCCGGCGGCACGAGTTCGCTGCCCGTGGCGACAAGCGCGACGCGCGGGCGCCGGCGCACCGCCAGCCGCGCGTGGCCCGCGGCGGCGAGAAGCCCGATGCGTGCCGGGGTGAGCCGCTCGCCGGCCGCCAGCAGAGGTGCGCCTTCGGACATGTCCTGTCCGCGCCGCCGGATATGCTGCCCAGGTGCCTCAGGCCCGGCGCCTGTCAGCCGCAGCAGGCCATCCTCCTCGGCCATATCCTCCTGAACCGCGACGGTGTCGGCGCCCGCGGGCAGGTGTGCGCCGGTGAAGATGCGCGCCGCTTCGCCGGGGCCGACCGAGCCAGCGAACGGCACGCCGGCCGCCGCCGCCCCGACGGGCCGGAACGGCCCTGGAAGATCCGCAAAGCGCAGTGCCCACCCATCCATTGCCGACACGTCCGCCGGCGGGTGGGTCAGGCGCGCGTGCAGCCCGGTTGCCAGCCAGCCGCCCGCGGCCTCGCCGAGCGCCCGCTGTTCCACGTCGACAGGTTCTGCGAGCGCAAGGAGGCGCGCCTGCGCTTCCTCCAGGCGCAGCAGGTCAGCCATCCGCGGCCCGCCAGTCTCCCGACCGCCCGCCGCTCTTGGCCAGAAGCCGCACGCCTTCGATCACCATCTTCCGATCGAGGCTTTTCGCCATGTCATGAACCGTGAGAAGCGCCACGGATACAGCGGTCAACGCTTCCATTTCCACGCCTGTCTGATGCGTTGTGCGGACCTCGGCAGTCGCGCGGATCCCGTCGGCCTCGAACGAGAGATCAAGGCTGACGGCTGCCAGCGGCAAAGGATGGCACAGCGGGAGCAGATCGGACGTCCGCTTCGCGCCCATGATCCCGGCGACCCGGGCCACCGCAAGCACGTCACCCTTGGCGACCACGCCATCGCGAATTGCTGCGAGCGCCGCATCGTTCATCCGGATCCGCCCCTCGGCAACAGCCGTGCGTGCGGTTTCGGCCTTGCCCGACACATCCACCATGCGCGCGGCGCCGCGCGCATCCAGATGCGTCAGGCGACCGCTCTCGCCGCTCATGCCACCCCCAGGAGGCGCCTGGTGGCTTCTGCCACGTCTGCTTCCCGCATCAGCGATTCCCCGACAAGAAACGTAGTGATGCCCCGGGCGGCGAGACGGCGCAGATCGGCGTGGGTCGCGATGCCGCTTTCCGCAATGACGATCCGATCGGCATCAATCTGCGCCGCCAGCTCGATGGATGTGTCAAGATTGACCTGCATCGTCTTGAGGTTTCTGTTGTTGATCCCGATCAGCGGGGTTGGCAGGGCAAGCCCGCGCTGGACCTCGGCTGCATCATGCACCTCCACCAGCACATCCATGCCGAGCGCCTGCGCGGCGGCGCAGAAATCCGCAAGCTGAGCGTCGGACAGTGCAGCAACGATGAGGAGGATCGCGTCTGCGCCCAGTGCCCGGGATTCTGCAATCTGCCGGATGTCGACGATGAAGTCCTTGCGCAGTACCGGGAGATCGCATGCGCCGCGCGCCTCGGCGAGATAGGCGTCCGCCCCCTGGAAGAAGGGTTCGTCGGTGAGCACCGAAAGGCAGGTCGCGCCGCCCTGTGCATAGGCCCGCGCAAGCGACGTGGGGTGAAAATCGGCGCGGATCAGCCCCCGTGACGGGCTGGCCTTCTTCACCTCCGCAATCAGGCCGGGCCGGCCGGCATGCCTTGCATCGATGAGCGCCCGGGCGAAGCCACGCGGGGGCGGGGCGGCAGCAGGATCGGGCATGCCCGCCGCCAGCCGCGCCGCCACGTGCGCGCGCTTGGCGGCAAGGATCGGAGCCAGGCGGTCCGCCATCAGCGGAAGGCAAGGAAGCGCGCAAGCCGGTCCGCCGCGGCGCCGCTCTCGAGGCTGGCGCGTGCCGCCGCGATGGCGTCTTCCCAGGCAAGACCGGTCAGGGTCAGGGCCGCAGCCGTGTTGGCCAGCACGATATCGCGATAGGCAGGCCGCCCGTCGCCGGCGAACAGGGCGCGGAGCTCGGCGGCATTCTCCTCGGGCGCACCGCCGGCAACGGCCTCCCGGGGGTGCCGCGCGAGGCCCAGCATCTCCGGCGCGATGATTTCCTCGCGCAACGGGCCTCGGCCGGTGCCGGCCTCTCCGCGCACCAGCAGGCTTTCGGCGTGCACCGCCACTTCATCGAGGCCGGAGCCATGCACCATCACCACCGCCTCGGCGCCAAGCGCCAGCGCTGCATCCGCCAGCGGCACCGCCCAGCGCGGCGCCGGCACGCCCACCAGTTGCCGGCGAACCCCGGCCGGGTTGGCGAGCGGGCCCAGCAGGTTGAAAATGGTGCGCACCCCCAGCGCCTTCCGGATTGGCGCCACCTTCGCCATCGCCGGATGATGGCGCTGCGCGAACAGGAACGCGATACCCACTTCCTCGAGGCAGGCCTCCACCCGCTCGAAGGTCTGCTCCGCTTCCCACCCCAGCGCGATGAGCACGTCGGCGGTGCCGGAGCGGGACGACGCACCGCGATTGCCATGCTTGGCGACGGGGACGCCCGCGCCTGCCACCACGAAGGCGACCGCTGTCGAGACGTTGAGGCTGTGCGATCCGTCACCGCCCGTTCCGCAGACGTCGATCGCACCGGCCGGAGCGGCCACCGGCACCATCCGCGCCCGCAGCGCCCGCGCCGCCGCCGCGATCTCCGCTGCGGTTTCGCCGCGCGCGGCAAGCGCGAGCAGGAAGGCGCCGATGGCATCCTTGTCGGCCGCATCCTCGAAGATGGCGTCGAACGCCGCGCCGGCTGCCTCCTCGGAGAGCGGCTGGGCAGGATCGGGAAGCACGCTCATGCGGCAAGCCCCGCCGG
>JBKBXK010000015.1:0-18359 GCA_046314095.1 Thermaurantiacus sp.
ACCGACTCCGGCCAACTCGACCTTTTCTGGCACGGCGAAGAGGTGGCGCGGCTGCCGCTCGATCCGATCGGCGAGGACGCGCCGAAATATGATCGGCCCTGGGTGCCGACCCCGGCCAGACCGATGCCAAGCGACCTTCCCGATTGCGCTGACCCCTTGCGCGACCTCGTTGCACTGCTCGGCGCGCCCGACCTCGCCTCGCGCCGGTGGGTGTGGGAACAATATGACCATATGGTCGGTGCTGACACGGTGCACCGCCCTGGGAGCGATGCTGCGCTCGTGCGGGTGCACGGTACGGACAAGGCACTGGCCATCACGACCGACGTAACACCGCGCTATGTTGCCGCCGACCCGGTGGAGGGCGGGAAGCAGGCCGTTGCAGAGGCCTGGCGCAACATCAGCGCAACCGGCGCCACTCCGCTTGCCATCACCGACTGCCTGAACTTCGCTGCGCCCACGCGCCCGGAGGTGATGGGGCAGTTCGTCGGCGCGATCGAGGGCATGGCCGACGCATGCGCCGCGCTCGATTTTCCGGTCGTTTCGGGCAATGTCAGCCTCTACAACGAGACGGAAGGGCGCGGCATCCAGCCTACCCCCTCGGTGGGGGGCGTCGGCCTGATCGCGGACTGGCACAAGGCCGCGAGCATCGCGTTCAAGGCTGCTGGGCAGGAGATCTGGCTGGTCGGGGAAAACCGCGGGCACCTCGGCCAATCGCTGTGGCTGCGAGACCTGCACGGGCTCGAGGAGGGACCGCCCCCGCCTGTTGATCTTGCCGCCGAACGCGTCGCAGGCGACTGGGTGCGCGCGCGCATTCTCGAAGGCACGGCAACCGCCGCCCATGATATTTCCGATGGTGGCTTGCTCGTGGCGCTCGCGGAAATGGCACTGGCCGGTCATCTCGGCGCCAACATCAGGCCGCTACCCGGCCTGCCCACCGCCGGCTGGGCCTTCGGCGAGGATCAGGGCCGCTATCTGCTGACGGTCGCGCCGGGAACCGCCCTGTCCCCCTGCCCCGTCCCCCTCGTGCGCCTGGGCTCCACCGGGGGCACATCGCTTGCAGTCGAGGGGCATGGAGCCGTCGACCTTGCGGCGCTGCGGCTCGCCCACGAGGGTTTCTTCCCGGTGCTCATGGCACGCTGAGGCTCAGTCCTGCGGCGCCGGAATGGTTATCGGTTCTCCCTCCATCTCATCCTTCGCCGCCGCTTCCATCTTTTCGCCCATCTCCAGCGCGATCATCATGAACGCGACAGGGGCAGCGGCCTCTTTCAGCTCTTGCGGCATATCCTCGTCGATCGAGTCAATGACCGCCCGTCCCACCGCTTTTGCCTCATCCAGCCGCTTCAGCGACATCAGGCTGGACATCTTGGCCATGGTGGCGATCATCGCGACCTGCAACGGCTCCACCGCCTCGGACGTGCCGTAGCGGGCAATCACCCGGTCGAAGCTCGCAATCGCCGCCTCCTCGTCCTTGGCGTCGGCCTGCATCATGCCGCGGACCATCATCGACATCGCGACATGCGCCTGCACCTGGGGGTCAGAGCTTGCGCCGTAGCGGGCTTCTACCGCATCGATGCCGCGCATGGCTTCGGCCGTGCTACCCGTCCTGCCCAAGGCGGCCGCGCGCATGCCCGCCGCCTTGGAGAGCGGCGGGTCGAACCGCGGATCGGCACGGTTTCCAAATCGCGCGATGACCTCGTCGAACTGGCTGATCGCCTCTGGAAAGCGATTGCGGTTGCCAAGCCACTCGCCGCGCGCGGTCAGGCCCCATGCAAGCTCCGTTTCGCGTGGCGGGTCGGCAGCGGCACCGAACGCCTTCGCGAAGGCGGCAAAACCTGCCTCGGCTTCCTCCTGCCGCCCGACATATCCAAGCGCTTCCGCCCGCCGCCACGCCGCATGCGCTGCGTCGGCGCTTGCCCGAGGAGCACCGGTCGCCAGCGCGTCGGCCGCCTCCAGCGCCGCCTCCCAGTTGTTGCCCCGTTCGGCCTTTCGCAGCGCCTCCCGACCGTCGCCTGCCTGTGCTGCGCCTCCGACCAGCAAAAGCGCCATGAGCCATGACCGCATATGCCCCCCTCCCTCAGAACAGCTGGATGGCGAGACGGGCCAGCATGGTTGCCAGCGCCGCCCACGAAAGCGAAAAGACCGCGAAGCGGATCACAACGATGTTGGCTGTTGCCTGTACGATGCTGTGCACCGCCCTTAGCCCCACAAACGCCCATGCAGCCGCGAGATGCACGCCATCCGCGACGCCGGCCACCACGACCGCAAGCGCAACCGCGTAGAACAGGGTCGGCGCTTCGAACAGGTGATTGTAGTTGTCTGCCACGCGCCGCACCTCGCTTGGGAGCCGATCCGCATAGGTGCCCGGATGCATTGCGTCTTGCGGTTGGACCCCGGCGCGCGTGAAGGCAGGAAGCCGCGTCGCGTACATCCACAGAAACATCAGAAACGTCAGCAGGCCAAGCGCCACGACCGCCTGCAACACACCGAGCGCGTCCCCCGAAACCCCCATCGCGTGATCCTTCCCTCATATCCTCTCCCTCAGCATGAACCGGATTGGTGACCCAGACCAGTGGCGCCATCCGCATTTCTTCTTGCCGTTTCGGCAGTGGCGCGCCATCCTTCCTTCGGCGGAGGGGGCCATGCCGGCAGACCGATTGATCACCAGGCTGGTCATCTACTATGCAGTGCTGGCCGGGCTTGTCCTTTCCGTGCTGTGGCTCGAACCGGCCCTGCAGGACAATCTTCCGATCGGCCGCACGCAGGCGCTGCTGTCCCAATCGGGTGCTCCGCTCGAAGGCATTCCTCGCGTTGACGTGCATCCGGGCGGGCCGCTCGTCCATGTGCCGACCTTTGCGGGCAGCCTGATCTGGCTTACGGCAGCAATCCTTGGTGCGTTCCTCGCGTCACTGCCGATCGCTTGGGTCTACATGACGATCCGGAACCCGAGGGACTATGATCAGTCGCTCGTCGACACCATCATCGTCTTGCCAATCGTGGTCACCTCGATCGTCGTGATCGTTCAGCACTCGCTGGCACTGGCCTTCTCGCTGGCAGGTGTCGCAGGCGCAGTCCGGTTCCGGAACAATCTGAAGTCCTCCGGCGATCTCCTCTTCATCCTCCTTGCCATCGGCATTGGCCTTGCCTGCGGGATCGGCGCCGTTGAACTTGCCATGCTGAGTTCCGCCGCATTCAATGCCTGCTTCGTCTCTCTCTGGATGACGAGCTTTGGCGAGCGCATGAAGATGAAGCGGTTCCTTGCCGAAGTCGGCCCGAACAACAATGGCAACGACACGGGCAAGAGAAAGGCGAAGCACAAGGCCGAAAAAGATGCACCGACTGCCACCGCCGTTCACGACACCGACAACGCAGCATCGGCTGAGGGCGAACAGCCGCGGATGGGCCATGCCGAGGAGGGTGAACAGCGACCGACCGGCTGATCGGGTGGCTCATCGAAGGCAGTGCTGGGCAATCCGCTCGGCCGTCCGATCCTGCGCCGCGAGGTCTCGGAAATGGCTGTCGAGATAGGCCTTCGCCCGGCTGCGGGCACGCTCCTCCAGTGGCCCGATCTCGTCCAGCACTGCCAGAACCTGCTCCCGCTTGCCGGAAAGCTCGGCGGCATAGGCCAGAGCCTCGTCATTGTGGCGGCAAAAGCCACGATACCGCCGCTCGCGCACACTTCTCACACGCACGAGCTCCGGCGGCACCGCATATGGAGCATCAACGAGCCCGGCATAGTCGAAATCATAGGGCACCGGCACCAGCAGCTGACGCTCGCCTCTGGCCGAAATCTGCCGCACATTGTGGCAGCAGGCACCGCCTTCAGGTGCGCCGTTCATCGACCAGTCGAGGCTGCCGATCAGTTCATGGAACAGGGCGAAGCGCGCGGCCGCAGCCGGATCAAACCGGGTTTCCGGGATGTTCCCCATCACTCGAACAACCTGCATGCGGTTGCGCCGCGCCACCTGGTCCAGAGGCTCGATCAGAATGCCATAGCGGGACGCCATCAGGCGTCCGTTGGTGCCGACATAGTCAATCTGTGCGAGGCGAACGGAGAAGCTCTGCGGCGTCAGCAGATTCAGGATCCGGTACGCAGCATATTCAAGCAGGATGTGCTGCTGAAACTGCGGCGTCTGGCGGCAGTGGGTAACGAGCTTGATCCGCCCCTGTCCCGCAAAGAGCGACTCCCCGGGCGGACGCGCCGAAAAGCGCAGCTCCAGTGGCGGAAACGGGCACACCTCGGCAGTGCGCCTCGTCCTGCCGCGCAGGGCAAGCGCGATCGGCAAGGTCTCGGGCGCATCGCCCCTCAGCAACAACCTGCCTGGCACCTGCAACCCCTCGCGAGACCGTTCCCTGATCAGCCGGTCGACCGGAGCCTCGATGGTGAGCTGGATGATCTCGTGGCTGGCAAACAAGGGCCTTGGCTTCCGGGTTTCGTCTTGCGCCGCAACCGGCAACGCCAGCAGCAGCGCCACGACGGCACCCGCGAGCAGACGCAGCGACGGTTTCACCACCTGTCCGCGTCAGACCGCGGACTTGCGGGATCCGGACGCGGAACCAGATGGGGCACCAACCGATCGCCTTGGATCTCAAGATAGGACGGAACCCCGCCATAGGCTGCGGAGATCCCGGTATCGATCCGCGCCAGCCGCCCCTCAAAGAGAAGGAGGATACCGGACGGGTCCGGCGTGTGGCCAATCACTTTCCGCCGCGCACCGAAGCGCGTCAGCACCGTTTCGAGCTGCTGCTCCACCTTTGGCCGATCGGTGCCATTGTCTGCGGCTTGCCCGGAGCTCCGGGCGTAGCCGCGATACCATAGCGGCCCGTCGGGATTGTTGATGATCGAGTCCGCACTCTGCTCCCGCCGCTGCAACGCGCGCGCAACCTCTGCGTTGATCCGCTCGATGGTCCACTCCGAATAGGCGCTGCTGATACCGCCATGCACGAACAGCGTGTCTCCAACTCTCGCGACTGCTGGATTGCGGAGGACCCATTGCCCGATCCAGCCCCTCGGATGCCAGGCTGCCTGCAGTTCCACGCTGCCGAGAGGCGTTGCCTTCATCCATGCCGCGCGAATGGCTTCTCGCTCCATCGACGGATCGCGTCGGCGAAAACCCTCCTCGATCATGTCGCGGTTGGCGCGATAGACCTGCTCGCGCCTGCGCGCCGAGCCCCGGTCCGCGAAGGCTGCATATTCGCCTTCCGATACATAGCGGAGGTCGCCGGTCATCATCATCGCTTCATGATTGCCAACAAGCACGATGACCCGGCCACCGGCGCCGGCCGCCTCGCGCTGCAGGCGCATGAGGTCGCGCACGATGGACAGGCTGTCAGGCCCCCGGTCCGGCACGTCGCCCATCTGCACCAGCACTGTCCGCCCGCCCGTCCAGCGCCCCCGGGCGTCAACCAGCCCCGCGTGGCGCGCGATTGCCCGCCAGGCGGCGACATCTGCGTGCAGATCGCCGACGGCGACGATGCGCTCCGGCTGTTCCGGCACAATCGTCGCAGCGGCGGGCGATGGCGCCATTGCCGTCATGATCACCAGCGCGAAGAGCGCCCAGACCGTCGGGAGGACCATGGTCACCCCTCCCAGAAACCGATGCAAAAGAACACCCGGCAGGTCGGACTGTCAACTCTCCGACGGCTGGGCCTCTAAAGGTCGTCGCATCCTCAGCCCTGATGTATCGGGAGCTTCCATCCACGTGCGATCGCGCCGGCACGTATCAGAAATGCCGTGGAGGCGCCTGCTCCCCCGGCGATCCATCCATTCTGCCCGGCGACTGCGGAGAGCAACACCGTTACCGAAGCGCCCGCAATTGCAGCCGTCACATAGATTTCCCGCTGCAACAGGATCGAGGGCTGGCCCGCAACGATATCGCGCATCACACCGCCGAACGTGGCGGTGATAACACCCATCAGCATCGCTGGCACCGGGCTGATCCCAAAGCTCAGGGCCTTCAGCGCCCCAAAAGCACAATAGGCGGACAGCCCCATTGCATCGAGCCATCGCAGCGGCTTGCCAGGCCAGCGGTCGGTGCGCAGGAACCAGACAGCAAAGGTCGCAACCAGGAACACGACCACAAACCCTGGCTCGCCTGTCCAGAACACCGGCGCCCCGATCAGCAGGTCGCGGATCGTGCCGCCGCCCATGCCGGTCATCCCGGCGAAGAAGGCGCAGGTCACGAAATCCTGCCGGGCCCGAGCCGCAACCAGCGCGCCTGTCACTGCGAAAATGGCAACGCCTACATAGTCGAGTGCCTGGAAGACCTGCTGGAGCTCGGAGGCGTCCGGTGGTGGAATGGTCATATGTGGATGGGGTGGCCCCCTACGGCGAGCGCCGCCTCCTTCATCGCTTCCGAGTGCGTCGGATGGGCATGGCAGGTCAGCGCGATGTCTTCAGCAGATGCACCGAACTCCATCGCCTGCGCCGCCTGGGCAATCATGGTGCCGGCGTAGCGGTTGAGGATGTGCACGCCGAGCACCCGATCCGTCGCGGCATCGGCAATGATCTTCACCAGGCCCGCAGTGTCGCGGTTGGTCTTGGCGCGGCTGTTGGCGAGAAAAGGGAATTTGCCGACTTTGATCGCATGGCCGGCGGCCTTCGCCTCCTCCTCGTTCAACCCCACGCTTGCGACTTCCGGCTGGGTGTAGACGACGGCGGGGATGACAGCGCGGTTGGTATATCCCGTAAGCCCCACGATGTTCTCGGCCACCGCATGGCCCTCGTCCATCGCCTTGTGGGCCAGCATTGGCCCGTCGATCACATCGCCAATCGCCCAGATCCCGGGCACGGCAGTCGCGAAATCGGCGCCGACGGGGACGCGCCCCCGGTCATCGAGCGCGAGGCCGGCCTTGTCGATGTCCAGCCCGTCGGTGTTAGGCCGCCGACCCACCGACAGCAGCACGCGGTCCGCCTCGATGGTCTCCGCCTTGCCGCCGGCTGCGGGCTCGACCGACACTTTCGCCTTGCCCTTCGCCACTTTGATGCCGGTCACCTTCGTGCCCGTCCTCAGCACCATGCCCTGCTTCTTCAGGATCTTCGCAAACTCGGCGCCAATCTCGCGGTCCATCGCGGGCACGATCCGGTCCATATACTCGACCACCGTCACCTTCGCACCCAGCCGCCGCCAGACCGAGCCCATTTCGAGGCCGATATAGCCGCCGCCAACAACCAGCAGATGGTCTGGCACCCGGTCAAGATCGAGCGCCTCGGTGGAGGTGATCACCACCTTGCCGTCCGCCTCGAGGCCGGGCGGGAAGGCAACCTCCGAGCCGGTGGCGATGACGATATCCTTCGCCCGCACCTCCTCATCACCGACCAGCACCGTCTTCGCACCCGTAAAGCGCGCCGTGCCCTTCAGCCACGCGACCTTGTTCTTCCGGAACAGGAACTCGACGCCGCCGGTCAACTCCTTGACCGCCTTGTCCTTCTCGGCGACCATCGCTGCAAGATCGAGGCTGACACCCTCGATGCCGATGCCAAACTTCGCCCATTCGCCCGCGTGCGCTTCCTCGTAGATCTCGGACGCATGCAGGAGCGCCTTCGACGGGATGCAGCCGACGTTGAGGCAGGTGCCGCCAAGGGCTGCCCGCTTTTCCGCGCAGGCGACCTTGAGGCCCAGTTGCGCGGCGCGGATCGCCGCGACGTAGCCGCCCGGCCCGCCGCCGATCACCAGCAGATCATAATCGGCCATGAAACAAGCCCCTACAGGTCGATCAGAAGGCGCGTCGGATCCTCGATCGCCTCTTTCACGCGCACCAGGAATGTCACCGCCTCGCGCCCGTCGATCAGGCGATGGTCATAGGAAAGCGCCAGATACATCATCGGGCGCACCACGATCTGCCCGCCGCGCACGACTGGCCGCTCCTCGATGCGGTGCATTCCCAGCACGCCCGATTGCGGCGGATTGAGAATGGGGGTGGACAGCAGCGAGCCGAACACCCCGCCGTTGGAGATGGTGAAGGTGCCGCCCTGCAGTTCGTCCAGCGAAAGCTTCCCGTCGCGCGCGCGCGCGCCGAAATCGCCGATCGCCCTTTCCGTCTCGGCAAAGGAGAGAATGTCGGCATCGCGAAGCACGGGCACGACAAGGCCGGCCGGGGACGACACGGCGACGCCAATATCGGCGTGCGAACTATAGACGATCTCGTCGCCCTCGATCCGGCCATTGACGGCCGGCACGTCCTTCAGCGCAAGGCAGCAGGCCTTCACGAAGAACGACATGAAGCCAAGCCGCACGCCGTGCTTTTTCGCGAACTCGTCCTTGTAGGCGTTGCGCGCCGCCATCACCGCGCTCATGTCCACGTCGTTGAAGGTGGTGAGGATCGCAGCCGTATCCTGCGCTTCTTTCAGGCGACGGGCGATGGTCTGCCTGAGGCGCGTCATGCGCACCCGCTCCTCGGCGCGCGGCCGAACGCCGGAGGATGCTCCAGCCGGTGCCGGTGCCGGCGCCGAGCCCATCACTTTCGCACTGCCAGCCTCGATGGCCGCCAGCACATCGCCCTTGGTCAGCCGCCCGTCCTTGCCCGTGCCCGCGATGCTGCCCGGGTCGAGTTGATAGTCCTCGACGAGCCTGCGAACAGCCGGCGACAGGGGCGAGGGGCCGCCAGCCTCTGCTGCGGGCGCGGGAGGCGGCGCGGCCGGAGCCGGGAGTTCAGAGGCCGCGGGCGCCTCCGCCTTCGCCTTGGTCGGAGCGGCTGCGGGAGCGGGCGTCGCTTCATTTTTCGTGGTCGCGGCGGCTCCAGTTGCGCCCGCCTCGACGCGCGCGATTGCCTTGCCGACTTCCACTGTCTCGCCTTCGGCGGCGAGCTGCTCTGCGAGCACGCCAGCGACCGGTGAAGGGACCTCGACGGCCACCTTGTCCGTTTCCAGCATGACGATGGGCTCGTCGGCGGCAACCGCCTCGCCCACCTGCTTCAGCCACTGGCCGACGCTTGCCTCGGTGATGCTCTCGCCAAGCGGTGGAATGATGATGTCCTGTGCCATTCCGGCAGGGTCCCCTTGTTTGTTGCGTTGCCGCGCCAAGCCCGGTCAGGCAGCTTTTTTCCTGCCGCCGCGCAGCGAGGAGCGGATCACCGAACGCACCTCCGCCTTGGTGTGCCCCAGCGCCTCCGCAACCAGTTTTGCCTGTTCCGCCTGATGACGACGCAACAGGCCGGTGGCAGTCGCTGCCGAGGCTGCACGGCCCGCATAGACCGGCCGAATTCCCAGCGATTCCTCGATCAGCGGTTCCACGAAGAACCACGCCCCGGCGTTCCTCGGCTCTTCCTGCGCCCAGACCACGGTCTCGAGGTTTGGAAAGCCCTTCGCATAGTCTGAAATGACATCGCCCGGGAACGGATAGAGTTGCTCCACCCGCAGGATATAGACATCGTCCCGCGCCTCGGCATCGCGCGCGTCGGCAAGGTCATAATAGACCTTGCCCGAGCACAGGATCAGCCGCCGCACGGCTGCCGGGTCCGGCGTCACCAGATCATCGAGAACGCGGTGGAAGCTCGTCCCGGCGCCCATCTCCGCAAGGCTGGAGACCGCCCGCTTGTGCCGCAGCAGCGATTTCGGAGTCATGATGACCAGCGGCTTGCGGAACGGCCGCACCATCTGCCGCCGCAGGATGTGGAAATAGTTTGAAGGCGTCGTGCAGTTCGCCACCTGGAGATTGTCTTCCGCGCACAGTTGCAGAAATCGTTCCAGGCGGGCCGAACTGTGCTCCGGCCCCTGCCCCTCATACCCATGCGGCAACAGCAGCACGAGGCCATTGGCCCGCAGCCATTTCGACTCACCGCTGGCGATGAACTGGTCGATCATCACCTGCGCGCCGTTCACGAAGTCACCGAACTGCGCCTCCCACAGCACCAGGGTCTTTGGGTCGGCGCCGGCGAAGCCATATTCAAAGCCAAGCACGCCAAACTCCGAAAGCGGCGAGTCCAGAACCTTGGCATAGCCGCCCAGGGTGGCGAGCGGCACATGCTTTGCGCCCGTCTTCTGGTCGTGCCAGACGGCATGCCGCTGGCTGAACGTGCCGCGGCCGCTGTCCTGACCCGACAAGCGCACTCCATAGGATGGGTCGCCCGCGATGAGGCTTGCAAAGGCCAGTTCCTCGGCGGTTGCCCAATCCAGGCCTTCGCCTGCCTCGATCGCCTTGTCGCGCGCGTCCATCACCCGCTGCAGCGTGCGGTGGATGCTGAAGCCGTCGGGCACCGCGTGCAGCCGCTTTGCAAGGGCCCGCAGCGTGTCCACCTCCACTCCGGTCTCGGCGCCGCGGCGCGCAGTGACCGGATCAGCCGGCTGACCGAGACCGGCCCAGCGTCCCTCGAACCATTCCGCCTTGCGCGGCTCGAATCCGGGCGCTGCGGCAAACTCCTGCTCCAGCGTCTCGACAATTGCCCGGGTCTCGGCGGCAATCCAGTCCTCGCTCAGGAGGCCCTGGGCCACCAACCGGTCGCCGTAGATTTTCGAGACCGGCGGATGCTTCGCAATCGCTGCATACATCAGCGGCTGCGTAAAGCTTGGCTCATCGCTCTCGTTGTGCCCGAACCGGCGGTAGCACCACATGTCGATCACCACGTCTCGCCCGAACTGCTGGCGAAACTCGGTTGCCACCTTGGTTGCGAATGTGACCGCCTCCGGATCGTCGCCATTCACATGAAAGATGGGCGCCTGCACCATCTTGGCCACGTCCGACGGATAGGGGGAGGAGCGGGCAAAGGCAGGTGAGGTGGTGAAACCGATCTGATTGTTGACAACGAAGTGCACCGTGCCCCCCGTCGAGTATCCGGGCACGCCGGAAAGCGCGAAACATTCGGCCACGATGCCTTGTCCGGCGAAGGCGGCATCGCCGTGCAGCAGCACGGGAAGCACCTCGCGCTGCTTCAGGTCGGCGCCGTCGGGAATGCCGTCATCTGCCCCGCGCATCCGCTGATGGGCACGCGCCTTGCCCAGCACCACGGGGTTCACCGCCTCAAGGTGCGACGGATTGGGCGAAAGCGAAAGGTGCACCCAATTGCCGTCGAACTCGCGGTCGGTCGACGTGCCCAGATGATATTTCACATCGCCCGAACCACCAACATCGTCGGGGTTGGAAGATCCGCCCGAGAACTCGTGGAAAATCGCCTGCAAGGGCTTCTGCATCACGGTCGCCAGCACGTTCAGGCGACCGCGGTGCGGCATGCCGATGACGATCTCCCTCACACCATTGGCACCACCCACCTTGATGATGCTCTCCAGCGCCGGAACCGCCGACTCCCCGCCATCCAGCCCGAACCGCTTGGTGCCGACATACTTCCGGCCGAGAAAACTCTCGAACTGCTCCGCTGCGATAATCCGCCTCAGGATCGCAGTCTTGCCCTCGGGCGTGAAGTGAATCTCGGCGTCGCGGCCCTCGAACCGCTCCTGCAGGAAACGCCGCTCCTCCACATCGTTGATGTGCATATACTCGAGGCCCACCTTGCCGCAGTAGTTGCGACGCAGCGTCTCCACGAGTTCACGAACGGTTGTCGTTTCGAAGCCGAGCACGCCACCAAGAAAGACCTGATGATCGGGATCGGTGAGGCCGTGCCATTCTGGTGTAAGGTCGGGGGTTTCCTCCCGTCGCTCAAGGCCGAGCGGATCCAGATCGGCCGCCAGGTGCCCACGCACCCGGTAGGTGCGGATCAACATCATGGCGCGAATTGCGTCCTGGGCAGCCGCGCGCATCTCCGCCTCTGAAAGCGGAGCCACTCCCCGGTCTTGGGCCTTGGCCACCGCCGGGCCGGCACCGGCTTTCAGGTCGGCTGGGTCTGGCAAGGTCGGGTCGAGCGCAAGCGACAGTTCGTCCGTCGGCAGCGCCGGCCATCCGGAGCGTTCCCAGCTGGGCCCCGCAGCCCGTTCGGCCAGCGCAGCGCCATCGAGGTCGAGCGAATCCGGTCGGCCGGGGGTCAGCATCGGGTTGTAACTCCAGAGCTCAAGGGCACGGCAACCTAGCCCTCCGCCCCCGCGCTGCCAACCGGCACCTTCGTCCAAAGCGCACCCAAATGGCTGCCATGCACCACGCAGTGGATCACCTGTGTCAGGCGCGCCCGTCCAGCAGGGCCTTCAGTGTCGTCCCCAGTTCGGAAGGGCTTGCCGAAACCATGATGCCGGCAGCCTCCATTGCCGCGATCTTGTCCTCGGCCTTGCCCTGCCCGCCGGAGACAATGGCGCCGGCATGTCCCATGCGACGGCCCGGCGGCGCCGTGGTTCCGGCGATAAAGCCGACCATCGGTTTTGCACGGCCCGCGCGCCGTTCGGAGGCGATGAAGGCAGCGCCCTCCTCTTCGGCCGAGCCGCCGATCTCACCGATCATGATGATGGATTCGGTCTCAGGGTCGGCGAGGAAGAGTTCGAGCACGTCGATGAAATTGGTGCCATTCACTGGGTCCCCCCCGATGCCGATCGCTGTCGTCTGGCCTAGGCCAACGTTCGAGGTCTGGAACACCGCTTCATAGGTGAGCGTGCCCGAGCGCGAGACGATGCCGACCGAGCCCTTCCGGAAGATGTTGCCCGGCATGATGCCGATCTTGCATTCCTCGGGCGTCAGCACACCGGGGCAATTGGGTCCGATGAGGCGTGACTTCGAGCCAACGAGCGCGCGCTTGACCGGAACCATGTCGAGAACCGGGATGCCTTCGGTGATGCAGACGATCAGAGGGATTTCGGCCGCGATCGCTTCCAGGATGGCGTCGGCCGCGCCGAACGGCGGCACATAGACAACGCTTGCATCTGCGCCCGTTGCCGCCTTCGCCTCGGCAACAGTCTCGAACACCGGAAGGCCGAGGTGCGTCGTCGCGCCCTTGCCCGGCGACACTCCGCCAACGAGCTTCGTTCCATAGGCAAGCGCCTGTTCGGAATGAAAGGTGCCCTGCTTCCCCGTGAAGCCCTGGGTGATCACTTTGGTGTCGCGGTTGACGAGGATGCTCATCGCTCAGGCCCCCTTGACCGCGGCCACAATCTTCCGCGCGGCGTCGCCCAGATCATCGGCGGGTGTGATCGCAAGGCCGGAACCTTCGAGGATCGCCCGTCCCTTCTCCACATTGGTGCCCTCCAGCCGCACCACCAGCGGCACTTTCAGGTCCACCTCCTTCGCCGCGGCGATGATGCCGTCCGCGATGATGTCGCAACGCATGATGCCACCGAAGATGTTCACAAGAATGCCCTCGACTGCCGGGTCTGCAAGGATCAGCTTGAACGCCTCCGTCACCTTCTCCTTGCTTGCGCCGCCGCCGACATCGAGGAAGTTTGCAGGCTCGCCCCCTGAAAGCTTGATGATGTCCATGGTCGCCATGGCAAGGCCTGCGCCGTTCACCAGGCAGCCGATATTGCCATCGAGCTTGATGAAGGCGAGGTCGTGCTTCGAAGCCTCGATTTCGGCCGGCTCCTCTTCGCCGAGGTCGCGGAGCGCAACAATGTCCGGATGCCGGGCCAGCGCATTGGAATCGAAGTTCATCTTGGCATCCAGCACCAGCAGCTGGTCTCCCGATACCGCCAGCGGATTGATTTCCACCTGGCTCGCATCGAGCGCCATGAACGCCTCGTAGAGCCGCGCAGACACATCGACAGCCTGCTTGGCGAGGTCGCCGGTGAGGCCCAACGCCGCTGCCACCCGGCGCCCGTGATGCGGCCGCCAGCCGGTCGCCGGGTCGACCGCAAGTGTGACGATCTTATCTGGCGTGTCGTGCGCCACCGCCTCGATGTCCATCCCCCCTTCGGTGGAGACAACCGCTGCCACCCGGCCCGACGCGCGATCGACGAGGAACGCGAGGTAGAATTCCTGGTCGATGTCCACGCCGTCGGTTACGTAGAGGCGCTTCACTGCGCGCCCCAAGGGCCCTGTCTGCACCGTCACCAGCGTGTTCCCGAGCATTTCCGCAGCGTGGGCTTTCACCTCATCCGCCGAGCGGGCGAGCCGGACACCACCCTTGGCGTCTGCAGGCAATTCCTGGAACTTGCCCTTGCCCCGTCCGCCGGCGTGAATCTGTGCCTTCACCACCCAGAGAGGCCCGGGAAGCTGGCCAGCTGCGGCGGCCGCCTCGTCGACCGAAAAGGCCGCAAACCCCTTGGGCACCGGAACGCCGAAGCGCGCAAGCAGATCCTTGGCCTGATACTCGTGGATATTCATGGGGCCCCCGGGGTTGTGGCTTCAGGATTCGGTTGCCGCCCTATGGAAGAGCCCGCCCGCGCCCGCAACCGCTCACCATGCGATCAACCGCAACCCCGGCACGTCCGCAAAGTCAGGGGCATTGGCGGTCACCAGCGATGCGCCGCGGGACAGCACTTGCGAGGCAATCAGCCGGTCGAGGACGCGCCGCCGGTCAAAGCCGAGCGCCGCCACGAGGCGGCCATAGACCTCGACATCGGCAAGGGTCAGCATGACGACTTCGGTCTTTCGAAGCATCACGGTCAGTAGCGATCGCCGCATGGGCGAGAACGCTGGGTTCCGCTCGACACCCGATTCAAGCTCGATGCGCGTGATCAGCGAGATGACGGGCGAAGCCGTAACCTTCACGATCCGCGGGCCGTGAAGGGCGGGGTCGTCGCGAAGATCGATCGCGACATTGGTGTCGATGAAGATCACAGGCCCGGGCGATCAGGCCACCAGTCGGTGTCGCGTTCTTCGCGAGGCAAAATCACATCGCCGCGAATGGCTTTCATCTCTTCGATCATTTGCAGAAACTGGCGCATCTGTTCCGCGCGCTCGGCATCGGAATGCACAGGCGTCAGCACCACACGATCCCCATCCCGCTCAATGCGCACTTCGGTGCCGATACCAAAGCCCAGCCCCTTGGGCAGGCGTATGGCCTCGGAATTGCCGGACTTGAATGTCTTGGCAGAGGCCGCATTCATAAAATGTATATACGGGATATACGGACGGGACGCAATAGTGGGGCGTTCCATCACTTGAACCCACAGGCAACCGTCAGGCGTTCAGGATTCGCGCCGCGGCCGCCACAAGGTTGACGACGTTATGGGTGAAAATTGCCGGCCATATGGACCGGGTGTGAAGGGCAAGCCAGGCCAAACCCACGCCAATGGCGCCCGTGTAGGCAAAGCTCGTCGCGTCGAACTGGGGACGGAAGGCGTCATCGAGGAAAAAGCCGTGTGCCAGACCGAACAGCAGCGAACTGATGATCGCAGCGAAGAGTTCTGCACGCCTGTCACTCGGTGGCGGTGCGCTATCTCTCGTCGGTCGACAGCGCTTTGGCGCCATTGCAGCCGCAAACAGACCGAGCAGTATCGCGCGGAAGACCAATTCCTCCTCGAATCCCGGGAGGGTTGCCTGGTAGGCGATTGTCTCGAAAGACCAGGCCGACGTGTTGCCGAAGTAGAGATTGAGCGCAAACGTAGCGCCCGCCAGAAATGCCGTACAAATGACGGTCGGCGCGATCCACCCGACACTTGGCCGGTGCAAAAAGGCCCGGGCAGGGGCAAGGGCAGGCAGAGTGAGAACGGCAGTCCACAGCACGGCAATGCTGAGAAGTTTGCCGGCCCAGTTGTAGTTTCCGAAGCCCATGCCAAGCCAGGAAGGAAGCAACAGCAGAACACCGTTCACCAGAAAGACACCCAGCGCGACCGCGAGCAAGCGCCGCCGCCAGGCGTCGGAGAATGCACCACCGGCCGCTGCCAGCGGCAGGATCGCTGCGATCATGAGCAGGGACTCGGCGAGGTGCTTCACCCACCCTCAGCCCAGACTGGGATCGATCCCCTTGCAGGCAGCCACCAGGTCCTTGACGGCGTCGACGCTGACGTCGAAATTTGCGCGCGCCTCGGCGTCGAGCGCGATCTCGACCACGCGCTCCACCCCGCCCGCGCCGATGACCACCGGCACGCCGACATACATGTCCTCCACCCCATATTGCCCCGTCAGATGCGCGGCACAGGGGAGCAGGCGCTTCTGGTCCTTGAGATAGCTTTCCGCCATGGCAATCGCACTTGCCGCCGGCGCATAATAGGCCGAGCCGGTCTTCAAGAGCCCCACGATCTCCCCGCCACCGCTGCGCGTGCGGACAACGATGGCGTCGATCCGCTCCTGGGTGCTCCAGCCCATCTTCACGAGGTCCGGCACGGGGATACCGGCAACGGTCGAATATTTCACCACCGGCACCATGGTATCGCCATGGCCGCCGAGCACAAAGGCCGTCACGTCCTTCACGCTGACCCCGAACTCCTCGGCCAGGAAATGCCGGAAGCGCGCGGAATCCAGGACGCCCGCCATGCCCACCACCATCCGATGCGGCAGCCCCGAGAACTCGCGCAGCGCCCAGACCATGGCATCGAGCGGATTGGTGACGCAGATGACGAAGGCCCCGGGCGCATGGGCCTTCAGCCCCTCGCCCACCGCCTTCATCACCTTGAGGTTGATGCCGAGGAGATCGTCGCGGCTCATCCCTGGCTTCCGCGGCACCCCGGCAGTCACGATCACCACGTCGGCCCCGGCAATATCGGCATAGTCCTGCGTGCCGCGGAAGCTTGCGTCGAAGCCATCGACCGGCGCCGATTGCGCGATGTCCAGCCCCTTGCCCTGTGGCAGCCCCTCGGCGATGTCGAACAACACCACGTCGCCCAGTTCCTTCAGGCCGATCAGGTGCGCAAGCGTGCCCCCGATCATGCCCGAGCCGATGAGCGCGATCTTCTTCCGTGCCATGATGTCTCCCGTTTGCGGGCCAGAGTTGATGCGTGGCCCTCTGCCCCTCCCGCCACGCCCGCGTCAACGGCAGGATCATGCGATGCGGGCGGCCGAGGCCGCTGCCGCGTTGGGTGTCAGCCGTCCGATGGCGGCTCAGGCGGCCGCATGTCGGGCTCCTGCTCCTCCAGCCCCAGATACTGGCGCGCGCCACGCTGCCACTGCCGCACCAGGGCGATCGGGGGCGTGGGCGCCTCGATTGCCGGTGGGCGAACGCGCGCGTCCTCATAGACCGCCAGGAGCGCTTCGGGCGTCAGCCCAGCCAGTGCCTCGAAGGTGCCGGCCCCGGCGCGGATCAGCACCAGCGCTGCCGGCCCGGACATGCCGGCAAGTGTCAGGAGCAGCGCCTGTTGCGCCCAGGCGGCAAGGCGGCGCCGTTCCACCCCAAGGAAGGATTCCAGCCACACCTGTGCCCGTGCGCGGGTGCCGACCTGCAGATAGTCGCCGATCGAATACACGCCGGCCTGCTCGAACCGGTCGAGCAGTGGCGCCGTCATCTCCGGCAGCGCATCGAGCGACCGGTCGGGAACGAACAGGTCGCGCGTGAACACGCCTGCCAGCGTTTCCTTGGGAAGCGGCACCAGCTCCAGGCCGAGCTTCGAGACCGCCTCGGCGGAAATCGCCTCCCCGGGCTGCAAGAAACGGTAGCCCACCCGGCCGAGCGGCGAGACCTCAACCGTCACGCTTGCATCCAGCCGGAACTGGCGAACCGCGAAATTGGATGTGCTGTTGCGCATGGCCGCCATCCGGCTTTGCAGATCGTCAAGGCTCTGCTGCAGGCCGATTGCGAGATCCTCGGCCGCAGCCGGCCGCTCGCGCAGCGTCCTCAGCTCCTGCTCCAGTCGCAGATTGCGCGTCTGGAGATCGGTCACCTCCCGCCGAAGCTGGTCGATGATGGCGATGAGATTGGCCTTCTCATCGGACGTTGCCGGCGTCTCCCGCCCGCTGCTGATGGGCGTGAAAAGGCCCAACACGCCGTCGACCGCGACCACCCGATCCTGCCCGAGGCGCGTGATCGTGCGCCCGTCGATGCGCGCCGGAGGCCCGGGCGCGCGCTCAGGCGCAAGCCCCGCGCCAAGGCGGATCGGCCGGCCAAGCGACCGCCCCGATCCGGCCTCCCACAGGCGCACCATCCGATCCGAGCCGAGCGTTGCAACGGTTTGCCCGAGGGGGTCGAAACTGGCCTCAAGGGTTCGCCCTTCGGCCTTCAGCCGGGCGGCGACCTCGGGCGTGTCGCCTGCAAAGATCATGGCCGGGCCGTCGCCGGCAAGCACCAGCAGTCCCGTCCCCCGATCGGCCGAAAGCTGCAATGCCAGCACCGCCGCCTCGACACGCAGGGCCATGCCGGCTGCCTCGTCGCCGGAGGGAAGTTTCCAGCCGCGGATACTGCCGTCGCGGCTGCCGGTGATCAGCAGTTCGCCCAGACTCGCAGCCGCCGTCACGCGTTTGGAGGGTAACGGATCGCGCAAGGGTCGCCCGCTCGCCAGGTCGAACAGGCGAACCGTCTCGTCATCGCCAAGCGTCCACAAACAGCGCGGCGCCACCCCCAACGCACGGATTGGTGCCCCATGGGCATATTCGGTCCCCGGTTGGCCGGCCGGAAGCACCCATGCGCGGGCAAGGCCGTCGGCGCTGCCCGTGAGCATGGTCCGCAGCCTCCCGCCGGCAGGC
>JBKBXK010000016.1:0-18223 GCA_046314095.1 Thermaurantiacus sp.
AACACCCGCGCGCGGCTTATCGAGGCGACGATCACCTGCATCGTGAAGCATGGCTATGCGAGCGCAACGACGCCGCGGGTCGCGGCCGAGGCCGGCCTTTCGCGCGGGGCCATGATGCACCATTTCCAGAGCGGCGCCGCCCTGATGCAGGCTGCCATCGCAGAGCTTCACGAGAAACGGCTGCGAGCCTTCCGCCGCGGTGTCGAGAACCGACCGCATGATGTCGGCACACTGGTACGGACCTACTGGAAACAGCTTTCCAGCCCCGCCTTCGTTGCCTTTCACGAACTGGCGGTTGCTGCGCGCACCGATGCCGGGCTTGCGCGCATCCTGGCGCCCGCCCAGCGCGAGTTTCAGGCCCGCTGGTATGAACTTGCCACCCAGCTGTTCCCGGAATGGCAGGCAGACAAGGCGCGCTTCCGCCTGGCGCTCAGCCTGTCGCAGACCATGCTGGAGGGCATGGCCGTGGCGCGGCTTACCGGCACGCTCGACAAGGAATTGGTCGAGCCGCTCCTGCAGAACCTCGAGGCCCAGATCCTGGCCCTTAAGCCGGAGATCGCATGAGCGGGCGCGGCCGCGGCGAGGGGCCGCTTGCAGGCGTCCGCATCATCGACCTGACCTCTGTGCTGATGGGCCCCTACGCCACCCAGATCTTCGCCGATCTCGGGGCAGACGTGATCAAGGTCGAAAGCCCCGAGGGGGACACCACGCGCCAGCTGCCGCCGGGATACGATCCCGACCGCGGCGGCATGTTCCTGAACCTGAATCGCGGGAAGCGCTCGCTGGTGCTCGATCTCAAGCGGCCGGAAGCAAAGGCGGCGCTGCTGCGCCTGGTCGGCACGGCCGACGTGTTCGTGCATTCCATGCGGCTGGGCGCCATTCGCCGTCTTGGTCTGGATTTTGATACCGTGCGGGCAGCCAGCCCCCGCATCATCTATGCCAATCTCTACGGCTTCGGGCGCGACGGGCCCTATCGCGACTATCCGGCCTACGACGATATCGTGCAGGCCGCCTCGGGCATCGCGGCGCTGCAGGGCCGGCTCGCGCGCGATGGCGAGCCACGCTTCGTGGCAACGGTGGTCGCCGACAAGGTCGCCGGCCTCACCGCCGCCTATGCGATCATCGCAGCGCTCTTCGCCCGCGAGAAGACCGGGCTCGGCCAGGAGATCGAGGTGCCGATGTTCGAGACGCTCGTATCGTTCGTGATGGTCGAGCATCTGAACGGCGCCGTCTTCCGTCCACCGTTGGGACCACCGGAATATCCGCGCGTCGTCGCACCGGAGCGGCGGCCATATCGAACGGCCGACGGCCATATCGCAGTGATGATCTACACCGATCGCCAATGGCGTGCCTTCTTCGCAGCACTTGATGAGCCGGAATGGGCATCCGACCCGATCTTCGGCAGCCTGCGCAGCAGAACCGAGAATATCGGTCTGGTGCTGGGGCGCCTCGCTGCCGTGCTGGAAACCCGCACCACCGATGCGTGGATGACGTTGTTCAAGTCCGCGGGCATTCCGGCGATGCCGATTTTCTCAACCGGAGATCTTCTCGACGATCCGCACCTCGAGGCTGTCGGGTTCTGGCACGAACGCGAGACCGGGGGTGGCACGGTGCGCCTCTCGGGGATTCCAACCCGCTTCTCGCACACGCCCGGCGCAGTCGGCGATCCCGCGGCTGCCCATGGCGCCGATGGAACGGCGCTCCTGGCCGAGCTCGGCTATGACGCTTCGGAGGTCGATTCGATCCTTGGCCGCGTGCCGTCTGCGTGAACCGCGTCGAACAACAGAAGCGGCCCACCCTCGGTCATGGCAACCCGGGCTTGCACCCGCAGGCCGATCGCGACCGCCTCGGGGGCCAGCCCCTCGACGCGCGACATCAGCCGCACACCCTCGTCCAGCTCCACGATCGCCACATTATAGGGGTCGGCCGGCGGGCGCGGCCGGACGATGGTGACGGAATGGACAATGCCAAGCCCGGAGGGTTCCACCCATTCCAGGTCGTCGCGTCCACTGCCCGGCGCAGCCACGCGGGGTGGGAAGACATGGGTTCCGTCGGCACGGCTGCGCTGGATCAGGAACCGGCCCTCGGCAAGTGCCCGCTGCCAATGTTCGGATGGTCCCACACACGCTCCTTCCGCCCGTCAGGCAGCGATGCGCGCGCCGCCACTTCGCGTCCTAGGCGCGTAACCGGCCCATGACCAACGGCTTTCCGCGTGGCCGGGCGGCCATCGTGGGCGCGGCCACCTTCGGGCTTGGCGAAAGCCCGGGATGGACATCCCTCGAGATGGCCGTTCAGGCCGCGCATCTCGCTCTGGCGGACGCCGGCATCGGGCTTCCCGAGGTCGATGCCCTGTTCATTTGCACGCCGGATGATTTTCTCTCCGGCCTCAGCTTTGCCGAGGCGCTTGGCATCCGCCCGCGCTACACCGACAACAATCGTACTGGTGGATCGGCGTTCATGAGCCATGTGATGGTGGCTGCGCTCGCGCTCGATGCACGCCTGTGCGATGTGGCCGTGATCGCCCATGGCTCGAACCAGCGCACCGGCGCCGGCGGAAAGCTCGTCGCCGCCGCCCGGCCGAGCGCGTGGGAGGCGCCCTACAAGGCGCTGTTTCCCGCCTCCAGCTATGCGCTTGCCGCCGCCCGGCACATGCACGCGTTCGGCACCACGCGCGCGCAGCTTGCCGCTGTGGCGGTGGCAGCGCGGCAATGGGCCAACACCAACCCCGAAGCGTTCGCGCAAGGTCCGCTCGGCATCGACGACTGCCTTGCTGCACGGATGGTGTCAGATCCGCTCTCCGTGCGCGATTGCTGCCTTGTCACCGATGGCGCCGCAGCGCTGGTGATGACACGCGCTGATCGCGCAAGGGATACCGCCCGGCCGGCTGTCGCTGTCCTCGGCGCAGCCGCAGCGACCTGGCATGCCAGCATTTCCTGTTCGCCGGATCTCACGGTCACGGCGGCCGCCGAATCGGGCCCGCGGGCGCTGTCGGCAGCCGGGCTTTCGGTTGCCGATATCGATGTCGTCCAGATCTATGATGCCTTCACCATCAACACGATCCTGTTTCTTGAGGATCTCGGCTTCTGCCCCAAGGGCGAAGGCGGCCGGTTCGTGGAAGGCGGGCGTATCGCCCCCGGCGGCGCACTGCCGGTCAACACCAACGGCGGTGGTCTCTCCTGCGCGCACCCGGGCATGTACGGCCTGCTCGCGCTGGTGGAAGCGGTGCGGCAGTTGCGTGGCGAGGCTGCGAACCAGATCGGCGGCGCGCGGCACGCAATCGCCCATGGCAATGGCGGAACGCTTTCCAGCCAGGCAACGGTGGTGCTCGGGGTGGGCTGATGCGCCGGCTCAGTCGCGCGGGGAAAGCGTGCGATTTCCGATCACCCAGATGGCCAGCGCTGCGAGCGCGGCAGCGCCGAGCCAATAGGGCAGCAGCGGGCTCAGGCCATAAAGGGCGATTCCAGCCGCGGGCGCCACGATGAAGCAGGCGCCATTGACCGAGGTCACCGCCCCGGCGACGGCTCCCTGCTCGGCCCGGGTCACGGCCAGCGATGCGCCGGCTGTAAAGCCCGGTCGGGCAAAGCCATAACCGGCGCTCGCCACGGCAAAGGCCAGCACGAGCTGGTAGAAGGCCGGCGCCAGCGCGATCCCCACAGTGCCGATGGCCGCAAGCCACGTGCCCCATTGCACCAGCTGTTTCGGGCTCATGGCGAGGATCCGGATGATCCCCCATTGTGCAAGCAGCGTCGCGCCGGCCCCAGCCATCAGCGTGATGCCAATCAGCTGCGCCGCCTCGAGGCCGGGAGCGGCCATGCGGTCGATGATGAGAAAGCCGATGGCCTGAAAGGTCGCGGCCTGCAACGAGCCGACGAGAAGCCCATAGACGAGGAAGGGGCGGACACGCCGATCGCGGAAGGCGGGCGGCAGGCGGATGCCGCTGGCGCTGGCAGCCTCGGCGGCAAGCACGCTTGCACCGGTTGGCGGATTGCCGATGTCGGGCATGGCGGCGGCCGCGCCACGGCCGCTGCGGGCGCCCGGATCGTCATTCGGCAGGCCCCGCCACAGGGCAGCAAGAACGACGACGGCAATCCCTGCAAAGGCGAACATCGGGCCGGCAAGCCCCACCACGGGCAGGATGAAGAAGGGTGCCAGCGCGGGGCCGAGAATCGTGCCCAGCCCGAAGGCCGAGGCGAGAATCGCAAGCGTCGGGGTGCGTTGCTCCGCGCTCGTGCGGCTGGCCACATAGGCCTGCGCGGCAGGATTGGCAGCGGCGCCGAAGATGCCGAACAGGGTGCGGGTCAGCATGAAGAGGCCGAGCGTCGCAAGCCCGGAGATGAGCCCGCGCACACCGGCGAGCACCACGAGCGCCGACAACAGCATCGAGACTGCAAAGCCCGCAACCCCGACGCCCATCAGAAGCCTGCGCCCGCGGAGGTCGGATTGCCGTGCCCAGAAAGGGGCGGTGATCGTCCACAGGAGCGCCGACAGGGAGAAGATGAGCGCGATGCCCAGATCGGGAATATGCAGTTCGCGACCGATCACGGGCAGCACCGAGTGCAGGGCCGTGTTGCCGGCAGCAGTCACCAGCAGCGCGGCGAAGACCAGCGCCAGTTCCTGCCGCGGCAGCGATGAATGTGCGCGTCCCTCCATTCAGGCCGCCGGAGAGGTGGGGGTCGGGATGGCCTCGCGACGCGCCTGCCACAGGCAGGCGGCGACGATGATTGCAGCACCTGCCATCGTTGCCGCCGCCAGCGGCTCGGCGAAGAACAGCCATCCGAACAGGGCCGCCCAGCCAAAGGCCGTATATTCGAAGGGCGCCAGCCGCTGGGCCTCGGCGCCGGCATAGGCGCGGGCCATCAACTGCAGGGCCAATGCCCCGAGGAAGCCGGCAGCGAGAAACCATGCTGCGTCGGCACGGCCGGGCAGGATTGCCTCGCCCGGGACCGTGAAGGCGACGAAGGGAAGGAGAATGACGGCCGGTATGGTGGCACCCAGAAGCGAGACGAGCTCAGGGCCATCGCGGGCGGCCCGGGCGCGCAGCAGCACCACCGTGATGGCGTAGAGAAGCGCCGAGACCAGCACTGCGATGATCCCGGTGATGCGCTCCTCGGTAAGGCGTTCGACGCCAAGGCCTCCAGCGGCCACCAGAACGCCACCAAAGCCAAGGAGGGCCGGCCAGACATTGCCGAGCTTCACCCGTTCGCCCAGAATTGCGCTTGCAAGCGGAGGCACCATCAACGGCGCGACGAAGGCGATGGTGACGGCCTCGGCAAGCGTGAGGCGATTGAGCGACCAGAAGAACAGGAAGGCAGACGCCGCGATCAGCGCACCGCGCAGCGCATGGACGGGCAGCATCTCGCGCCGGACTGGCGGTGATCCCGCACGCCACCAGAAGGGCAGGGTGAAGACGACCGCCACCACATAGCGCCAGAAGGTCACCATCACGACCGGATTGGTGCCCACCAGGTGCTTGATCACGGCGTCCATGCCGCAGAACAAGGCCATGCCGGCGAGATAGACGGGAACCGGGCCGGCACGCATGCCGGAGCCTCTGGCGGCTTGCTGGATGGCCGGCAAGCGGCCGGGAATCAGAGGAGCCGGGCCACCACGTCGCGGTAGGAGCGCGAGACCTTGACCGTTGCCCCCGAGGCCAGGGTCAGAAAGCACTCGCCGTTGGTGTGCGGCTTCACCTGGCGCACATTGTCGAGATTGACGATCGTCGAGCGGTGGACCCGCTGGAACTTGCGGGGATCCAGCCGGCGCTCCAGGTCCTTCATCGTCTCGCGCAGGATCAGCGTGCGGTCCGCGGTGGCGAGGCACATATAGTCGCCGGCCGCATCGATCCGCTCGATGGATTCCACCTCCACGCGGAAGATCTGCCCCTGATCCTTCACGCTGATCACACGCTCATAGCGATCTGGCGACGGATCGGCGCTTTCGGCAAGCCCGGTGGCCCCGTCCGGGTCCACTTCGGCGAGCCGGGCAGCAAGCCGCTCGGCTTCCTGGCTCAGCCGCCGCTCGGATATCCGCGAGCGCACGCGATCGAGTGTCAGCGCCAGCCGGTCCGTCTCCACCGGCTTCATCAGATAGTCGACCGCCTGCGCCTCGAAGGCGCGAATGGCATGATCGGAATAGGCGGTCACGAACACGAACAGGGGCGGCTCGATGTCCGACAGCGCAGAGACGACCGAGAAACCGTCGAAGCCCGGCATCTGGATGTCGAGAAAGGCCAGGTCCGGCTTGTGCGTCCGGATGGCGCGGATCGCCTCGCGGCCATTGCTTGCCTCGGCCACGATCTCGATGTCCGCGTGCGGCTCCAGCCGCAGCTTCAGGCCCCGGACGGCCAGAGGCTCGTCATCGGCAACGAGCGTTCGAATGGTCATGGTGCAACCTCTTGGAGAACCGGGCGGCGTTCCGCCTCGGGCAGGGCGACTGGCGCCGACTGCAGCGGTATGTCGATGACAACCAGCAACCCTTCGCCCCTCGGCCTTTCGTCTTGAACCGGGCCTGAACTGTCATTGGGGAGAAGCGCGAACAGGTGATCGTCGCCATAGGCCTGGAACAGCCGTTCGCGGATGTTGCCAAGGCCGACCCCGGTCGCCTCGCCGGTCGGGCCGGGCCTCCGGCCGCCCAGCCCCGGCCCGGTATCGGCGACACGAATTTCCAGCCGGTCGCCAACGGCGCGGGCCGACACGCTGATGTCGGCGCCGCTCTCTTGCGGGGTGACCGCATATTTGACGGCGTTCTCCACCAGCGGCTGGAGAAGCAGCGATGGCAGTCGTGCCTCGGCAACTTCCGGCGCGATGTCGAAATGGGTTCGCAAGCGATCCTCGAAACGGGTGCGCTCGATCTCGAGGTAAAGTTTCAGCGCTTCCATCTCCTGCGCAACGGTTGCCAGTCCCTCGCGCTCGCCCACCAGCGTGTAGCGAAGGAAGGACGACAGCCGCGAGAGCATGGCGTTGGCCCGGTCGGTGTCGCCAAGCAGCACCAGGGTCGAGATCGAGTTCAGCGTGTTGAACAGGAAGTGCGGGTTGAGCTGGTAGCGCAGCATCTCCAGCTGTGCCTTGTTCGCGAGGCTTGCGATGTTGGAGAGCCGCTCGTTCTGCTCGTCCAGCATCAGGAAATAGTTGATGCCATAATAAAGGCCGGTCCACGCGCCCAGCACGGCAACCGTCAGCAGGATGGCGCCGAAGAACTGGATGCCCTGCGGCTGCCAGCCCTGTTCGTAGAAGGTGGCATGGGCCCAAACCGACAAGGCCGAAAAGAGGACCGAGGCCGCAATCAGCACGACCAGCGAAAGCGACCAGACCCAGACCGGGCGCATGCGAATGATGCCGCGATAGGCCCATGCCATCAGGAGGGTGATGGAAAAGCCGGTGATGGTCTCCAGGATGATGGGGAGGATGATGTCCAGCCCCATCCGGTTGGCAAGCGCGCTGAGCGTGCGAAGCAGGAAATAACCCACCCAACCCGCAATCTGCAGGGTCCAGAACGCACGGTTCTTGTCCGCGAAAAAGCCGTCGCGTGTAAGCGAGGTGACGGACGCGGTAACGGACATAAGGCGCAGTCTAGCCCAGCGCGCGCCGGGCGGGAAACGGGCCGCCTGCCGCGAGCCTCGCAAGCGCTTGCCAGGCAAGGATGTCGCCGGCGCTGCCCGCCTCCTTGATGGCAGACTCGGCAGCCAGGCAGGCATCGAGCGCTGCCTCCACCCGCCGGGCCGGCCAGCGCGGCAGCGCGGCCGCAATCGCGTCTTTCTCTTTCCAGAAAACCGGTGGCCGGGCGCTGGCGACGGCGGCCTCCGGGCTGCGGCCGCGCTCGACCGCGCGGGCCAGGTCCAGCATCTGGAACAGCCGGCGTGACAGCATGCGGATGACCGGGATGGCGCTGCCCCGCTCGGCGTGGCGCAGTTCACGGTCAAAGGCCGCTCCCTGCCCGGCAAGAAGCGCGAGGACAAGGCGGGAGGCTTCCTCCTCGCCGCCACCGGCGGCGATCGCGGCGATCTGCCCGGAGTCCACCGGGCGAGGGTGTTCGGGTGTCGCGTCTGCATAAAGCGCGAGCTTGAACAATTCCTGGGCGAGCACGCCCTGATCGGCGCCCGTTCGGAGAGCAAGATCGCGGGCGGCGGCTGGCTCCAGCCGGACCCCGAGATCGCGGCCGGCGTCCACGATCCAGCGCACAAGGTCCTTGCCCTCCAGTGGGTAGCTCACAATGACGTGCGCGGCACGGGAATCCGCCACGAGCTTGTGCAGCCGATCCGTCTTGCGAAGCTCGCCGGCAATCGCGACCACCGGATTGGCAGCAGCCGGGGCTGCAAGCAGCAGGTCGATCGCCAGGACCAGCTCGGCCGCGGTGCCTTCGACCCGTACCGGTCGGGCGGCTCCGAACAACGACATGCTGGCCGCGGCATCCGCGAGCGCGCCGGGCTCGGCAGCAAGCCGGCCAGCCGCTATGGTCTCCGGCGGCTCGCCGCAGTCAAACCGCGCGATCGCCCGTGCGGCCAGCCGATGCGACGCGGCCAGATCCGGCCCGGCGAACAGAATGAGGCGACTCTCCGGGCCCCAGCCTGCCAGCAACCGGTCGAGCTCTCCAGCCCTGGCGATCGCCATCCGGGCGGGCCCTAGCGGCCCGCCTGGCGGGCATGGAGCGCGATACGGGCGACGATCTGCGCGGCGACCTCGTCTGCAAGCCGTTCTGCCGCGCTGGTTTCGGCAGCAACGACGGCAAACTCCGATCCGACCACGTCGATCCCGGCGTCGGCGCCTGCGGTGGCATCGAGGATTGGCGTCTCCGAGCCGTCCTCGAACAGCTGCCACCGCGCCCGCAGCGTGCGTCGTTCGCGGATGATGGAATTGTCTCCCCGCACCCCGAAGCCGTCGATCCGGTCGTCGAGGCGAACGCGGAGGCGATATCGGGGGCCGTCCGTCGTGGCTCCGCTGTTCAACCGGGCAAGAAGCCGGTCGCGGACCAGGAAGCCGTTGCGATCCGGGATCGGATCGACAGCGATTCCGCCCAGCATGGTGGCCGCCGGTCCGGATTGTCCTGCCGAATAGACCGGCTCGAGCGCGCAGGCGCCGAGCCAGAAGGCAGGCACGAGCAGGAGCAGGCGGGCGTCAGGCAACGATGTTCACCAGCCGATCCGGCACCACGATGACCTTTCGCGGCGCCTGGCCCTCGATGAGCCGGGCGACCTTCGGAAGGGCGAGCGCCTGTGCCTCCACTTCGCCACGGTCGAGCCCGCGCGGCAGCACCACCGTATCGCGCAGCTTGCCATTGACCTGGATCGCGTAGGTCACATCCTCGTCCACCAGCATCGCCGGATCGGCCTCCGGCCAGGCCGCGTCCGCGATCAGGCCGGTCTCGCCAATGCGGGACCATGCCTCTTCCGCGACGTGCGGCACCATGGGAGCGACCAGCTTCAACAGCGTGCGTGCGGCCTCTGCGCGTGTCCGCGATGGCAGGGCCTTCTCGATGGCGTTGGCCAGTTCAAATGCCCGGGCCACCGCCTTGTTGAACTGCAGCCGGTCGAGGTCGCGGGTGATGCCGTCGATCACCTTGTGCATCAGCCGGTTGAGGGCCTCGTCCTCAACATCGCCACTCTGTGCCGCTAGGTCCTTGATGCGCCACACCCGCTGGACGAAGCGGGCCGCGCCCTCGATGCCACCAAGCGACCAGGCAAGGTCACGCTCCGGCGGGCTGTCCGAAAGCATGAACCAGCGCACGGCGTCGACTCCATAGCGGTCGAAGATGGCATCGGGATCGATGACGTTCTTCTTCGACTTGGACATTTTCTCCACCCGGCCGACTGCAACGGGCGCCCCGCTCGTGCGTTCGACGAAGCCGTCGCCACGCTTTTCGACGGCGCCGGGCTCCAGCCAGTCGCCCGTTTGCGAGCGATAGGTTTCGTGCGTCACCATCCCTTGCGTGAACAGGCCCTCGAACGGCTCGGCAAAGCCGATCCGGCCCATCCGGTTCAGCGCGCGTGTCACAAAGCGGGCATAGAGAAGATGCAGGATCGCATGTTCGACGCCGCCGATATAGTGCGTCACCGGCATCCACGCCTCGGCCTCGGCCCGATCGAACGGAAGCTGTTCCGACGGCCCGGCGAAGCGCAGGAAGTACCAGCTGGAATCGACAAAGGTGTCGAGCGTGTCCGTCTCCCGCTCTGCGGGCGCGCCACAGGCCGGGCAGGGCACATGTTTCCAGCGCGGATGCCGGGCCAGGGGATTGCCCGGTCTGGCAAAGTCCACATCCTCGGGCAACACCACCGGAAGCTGCTCTCGCGGCACAGGAACGGCCCCGCAATCCTTGCAATGGATGATGGGGATCGGCGTACCCCAATAGCGCTGTCGCGAGATGCCCCAGTCCCGCAGCCGGAACACCGTGGTGCCCGCGCCCCAGCCTCCGGCCTCTGCCCGGGCAATCACTGCGGCCTTGGCGGCCTCCACGTCCATTCCGTCGAGAAAGCCTGAGTTGATGATCCGGCCCGGACCCGTCCACGCCTCCGTGCCGATCGGGCCTCTGTCTCCATCCGGGCCCTCCACCACCCGCGGCACTGGCAGGCCGGTGGCGCGGGCAAAGTCGAGATCCCGCTGGTCGTGCGCGGGGCAGCCGAAGATTGCGCCCGTGCCATAGTCCATAAGCACGAAGTTCGCGATGAACACAGGCAGGCTGCGGCCGGGCTCCAGCGGGTGCGCGACGGAAAGCCCGGTATCGAATCCCTTCTTCTCGGCCGTCTCCAGTTCCGCGGCCGAGGTGCCCGTGCGCCGACATTCGGCGATGAAGGCCTCTGCCTCTGGCCGGCCGCGTGCACAGGCGGCAGCCAGCGGATGATCAGCGGCAACGGCCGCGAAACTTGCCCCGAACAGCGTGTCCGGCCGCGTGGTGAACACCTCGAACGAGGCTGGAAGCTCCGCCGGTGGATCGATGAGGTCGAACCGGAAGCGCAGGCCGCGCGACTTGCCGATCCAGTTTTCCTGCATCAGCCGCACCTTTTCCGGCCACCCGGAAAGCGTCGGAAGCGACTCGGCCAGGTCGTCGGCAAAATCGGTGATCTTCAGGAACCACTGCGTGAGCTTGCGCCGCTCCACCTCGGCGCCCGAGCGCCAGCCGCGCCCGTCGATGACCTGCTCGTTGGCGAGCACGGTCATGTCCACCGGATCCCAGTTGACCCAGCCGTCCTTGCGGGTGACGAGGCCGGCCTCCAGCATGTCCAGAAACAGCGCCTGCTCCCGGCCGTAATAGTCCGGTTCGCAGGTGGCGAGTTCCCGGCTCCAGTCGATGGCAAGCCCCAGCCGTTGCAGCTGCGCGCGCATGGTCGCGATATTGGCGCGGGTCCATTCGCCGGGGTGAACGCCGCGCTCCATGGCCGCATTCTCGGCCGGCATGCCGAACGCATCCCAGCCCATCGGGTGGAGCACGTCATGGCCCCGCATGCGCAGCGCCCGGGCCAGCACGTCGCCCATGGTGTAGTTGCGCACATGGCCCACGTGGATGCGCCCGGATGGATAGGGGAACATCTCCAGGATGTAGGATTGCCGCGCGCCCGGCCTCTGCCCGGCACGAAAGGTGTTTTCCTCGGTCCAGCGCAGCTGCCACCGCGCCTCGGCGGCGGCCGGGTCAAAGCGATCCTGGCCCGCCGCGGCCGGCCCACTGCCGTGCATGTCGCCCTCAGCCGCCGGCGGCCGCCTGGCGCAGCGCCCGCGCCCGCTGCAGGATCATTTCCTCCAGTCGCTGCACCGTTCCGGCACGCACTGGCGCCTCCACCCACCGGCCACTGTCATAGATCTGCCGGTTGGCGGATACCTGCACGGCGTCGGCACGAAGCGCACCGTCCATGATGGCCACGGTCACCTTGATCCGCTCATCGGCCTGGCCGGGGTTCTGAAACCAGTCGGTCACGATCACGCCACCGGCGGAATCCACCTGCGCCATGGGCATGAACTGCAACGTGTCGAGGCTTGCCCGCCACAGGAAGGTGTTGACGCCGATCTGCGTCATCTGGGTCTGCTGCGCGGCGGGATTGGGCCGGTTGCGGTTGCCGCAGGCCGGCAGCAACAGCAGCGTAGCCGCCATCAGGGCGAGTACGGCTGTGCGGGCGGCAGGGGCCGCCCGACGGTCGGCGCCGCGGCTCGAAATCATGTTGGTCAACTCTGTCGTCCTCGGAACTGGCATCGGGCATCTGGCTCTGCTGGTTGGCGGGCGAACGCGCCCGCACTCACCCTGCCGCCGGGCCGGACAGCGAGGGTTCACCTCTGCGGCCATAGGCAGGCGGGCAGGCGAGCGCAACATGGGCGCGCCGGGGCCAACGGAGGATGAACGACGTTGCCTGTCTGGTGGCTGTCATGCTGCTGCAACCTTGGGGGTTCAGCAGGATGTGGGGTTGAGGCAACACTCTGGAACGATTCGGTTAAGAATCGCTTGCCAGGTCGAGGGATAGGTGCGGCAGGCCGTGGGATTCGGCGTCCGCATGGGGTAGACATCAAGGGTTATGGCAATGCGAATCGGCAGGACCATGCGTGAGGCAGGCGTTGCAACCGCAGCGCTGGCCGCGCTCGTGCTCGCCACGCCCGCCGTCGCCAACCAGAAACCGCGCACTGCGACAGCGTCCGCCCTGTCCGGAACCCAGCCGCCGCGTGCCCTCGTCGTGGAGGCGGAAGGGCCAACGTTCCGGCTGCGGCCGAACACGCTTGCCTCCTTCACGCCTGCGACAATCGATGTCGGCCGGTTTTCGTTCACCGCTCCCGGCCGCGCGTCAGCCGCGCCCGTGCAGTCGGTCGAGCGGAGCTTCCGTTTCACGCCCTCCGGCAGCAGCGAGCGTCGGGCCGTCTCGCTCGGGATGACCGCGCGGAGTGTTGCACCTCCCGCGCCGTCCGGCACCGCGGCACGTGTGGCGGCAGCACCGGTGGACCGCGCCGTGCAGCCGGTCGGCTACAATCTCGATCTGTCGCTCGGCTGGAACGGCTTCTCGCTGTCCGGCGGCGTCTCCCGCCTCGATACCGGTGTGGTCGCGGGCTTGCGCGAAGGGGTCGATCTCGCAGTCAGCTACGGCGGCCGCAACTGGAAGACCAGCGTGCAGGCCACGGCGGAGCGGAGCGCGCCGGTGGTTCTCAGGCAGTTCGATGACGTGGAGCGCTTCGGCATCGAGGCCGGCGGAGCGGTTGCAGTCGGTCGCAGCATGTCGGTGCTTGGCGGCGTTCGCTATCGCACGGCTCCGGAGAATGCCTCGCTGCTCGATCCGAACTCCGACGAAAAGCGTGTCTATATCGGCGGCGCCTTCGCTTTCTGACATGGGTCGGCTGCGCGCGCGGCCATGAGCGCATGTTCAACGGACCAGCCGCCTTGGTTTTGGCATCGGAGAATGCCTTGGCTTCAGGGCGGCCACACGTGGGGGATTGGGCCGGTATGCGGCATGTGATTGTCGGCCTCCTGGTGGCGGTTGCTGCTCCGGCGGCAGGCCAGCCTGCCGCTGCGCCCGCATCCGAAGAGGCAACGGCAGCCGCCCGCGCGGCCTTCCCACCCGTCGCCGAGCCGGAGCGGCTGGAACCGCAGCAGGCCGTCCCCGGTTGCGGAGAGCGGCCGCTGCCGCGGGGCGCCGCAGACGCCTTGCCGGAAGCGAGCCACGCCGCGCTCAAACGGTTCCAGGCCAAGCATCAGGGTCTCGGGCTTGTCGTTCTGGAAGGCGGCGCCATCATCGCCGAGCATTATGCCGGGGATTTCGGCCCCGATTCGCGCTTCCAGTCTTTCTCCATGGCGAAGTCGCTGATGGCATTGGCCGTCGGCGCAGCCATCGGCGACCGGATCCTGGCCGACGAACGGCAGCCACTTTCCCGCTTCGTTGCCCGGCCCGGCGCGCTCGGAAGTGTGCCGCTCGTGCAGTTTCTCACCATGTCGTCCGGCATGGAGCAGTTCCGGCCCGATCTCGATCCCCGCAATCGCCAGCTCTATTTCGGCCCAGACATTTCCGGTGCCGCACTGTCCGCGCAAATCGTCGATGCGCCGGGCAGCCGTTTCTCCTACAACAACGCCTCGAGCCAGGTGGTCGGCGAAGCGCTTCAGCAGGGCCTGCTTCGGGCTGGCCGTGGCGACTATGCGCAATATCTCTCGTCACGCATCTGGTGCGCCATCGGGGCAGCGCCTGCGAGCCTCTGGGTGGAGGCGCCGGGCCGGCCCCGCTTCTACATGGGCGTAAGCGCAAGCGTTCGGGACTGGGCGCGCGTGGGCCAGCTGATCCTCGACCGCGGCCGCGCTGCGGGCCAACGGATTATCCCCCAAACCTATCTCGATCGCATGCTGGCGCCGTCGCCGGCCAACAGCATCTATGGGTATCAGGTCTGGCGCGGCAGCCCGCATGTGGATCGGCGCGGCTACGGCGGCGGGCTTGATCTTGTGGTGGCGCGTGCCGAGCCCTTCCGGGCCGACGACGTGATTTTCTTCGACGGGTTCGGCGGCCAGCGCGTCTATGTCGTCCCATCAGCCCGGGTCGTGATTGCGCGGGCCGGGGAAGTAGGCTTCGCCTTCGACGATTCGGCCCAGGTCCACAACGTGGTGGACGGCATCGCCGCACGGAAGGCGGAAATGGCCGCAAAGCCATAGCCGCCCAGCGGCCGCAGCCGGGCCGCGCGGCGCGCTTCCATGCCTCCAAGCGGAACCACCGGAACCCGTGTGCCGCGCGCAGCGAGCCCGAACCGCAGCGGCCCCAGCGTGCGTGCGCCCGGATGCGAGGCCGTGGCGAACACCGGAGAGAGGAACAAGAGGTCCGCACCGGCGCGGGCTGCCCGGCGCAGCTCGGATGCGCTGTGCGTGGCAGCCGAGACGATCCCCTGTCGCCGGTGTCGCGGGAGAGCGGCGAAGCCCGACAGATGGACTCCATCCGCCCGGGCGCCGGGCCATGGCGCCGCGACGAGCAGCACCAGCCCGCGCCTGCGGGCGACGGGGCGAAGCGCCGCCAGCAGCGCCGCGCGATCCGGTGTCGCCAGGTTGTAGTGTCGCAGCACCACCCCGCTTCCGCGCGGCAGCGCCCGGGCCGCTGCCAGCGTTTCGGCACGCCCGCCGATCCGCTGGTCGGTGAAGAGCCAGACCGCCGGCAGATCTCGCCGGACGCGCGCTGCTGCCGTTGCCGCCTGCATGGCCGCGCGGCATGGGGGGAGGGCATGAAGAAGGCAATGGCTCCCCCTCCGCCCGAACCGGCCGGCACGTCCGCCGCGCGACTTGCAACCGTGCGAACGACGCTGGCGCAGGCCGCGACCGCGGGCGGTCATCCGCCACCAACCCTGATTGCTGTTTCCAAGACCTTCGGCGCCGATTCCATCCGGCCGCTGATTGCCGCCGGCCAGCGGCACTTCGGCGAAAACCGCGTGCAGGAAGCGCAAGCCAAGTGGCCCGACTTGCGGGCCGAAGCGCCCGGCCTTGAACTCCACCTTGTTGGGCAGCTGCAGTCCAACAAGGCGGCCGATGCAGTGCGGCTGTTCGATGCAATCCACAGCCTGGACCGGCCGTCTCTCGCCGCGGCCCTGGCCAAGGCGATCGAAGGGGCAGGCCGCCACCCGCTGCTCTTCGCGCAGGTGAACATCGGTGAAGAGCCGCAGAAAGGCGGCGTCGCGATTGCCGAACTGCCGGCCCTTCTGGAAACGACACGCCGCCTTGGGCTCAAGATTTCGGGCCTGATGTGCGTGCCACCCGCAGACCGGGAGCCGGCGCCCTATTTCGCGCTGCTTGCCAGGCTCGCGCGCCGACATGGCCTTCCGCATCTCAGCATGGGGATGAGCGCGGACTACGATATTGCTGCCAGGCTCGGAGCCACGCATGTGCGCATCGGATCGGCGCTGTTCGGGCCAAGGAAAATGTAAACAAGGATTAGAACTAATATTTGATTTGTTTACCATGATTTCGGCGAAATCTATGTAAAGGAACGTGAACACTTGCCCTCTTCTCTTTTTTCGATCTAATCAAACTCCTATATCGGCCGTATCACATAGCGCTGTGGCAGCGGATGTTGGCGGAGGAGGGCCGCATCCACAGCTGCGCAACCGGAATGGGTCGAGACATGGGACTGAAGGAATTCTGCACCCTCCTGCTTGCAGGAGGCATGGGCGCTGGCAGCGTCGTCGCCGTCCAGGAAGTGAAACCGCGCACACAACAGGTGCGCCCGGCGCCCAAGGCCAAGCCGGCCGTGAAGCGTCCGGCTCCGGCGCGTCCGCAACAGGCTGCGGCCGCACGGCTGGACGATTGCCCGATCTATGCCCCGCTCGCGGGCTCCGTGCTTGCCAATCTGGGCGTGCCTGCAAACCCGCAGATCGCATTCGGCACAACTCCGATCCCGGGCGGTGCAGGCGGTGGCGCGCCCTGGGGGCCCGGCCCGGGCGGCGGTGGCAGCGGCATCGATCCCTTCCCCCCGGGTGGCGGCGCGCCCATCCCCGAGCCGGCGGCCTGGGCGATGATGGTCTCGGGCTTCGGCCTCCTTGGCCTCGCGCTGCGCCAGGGCCGCGAGGAATCGCGCACGGTCTCCGACCCGGCCTGAGGCGACGTGTGCGATTGGCGGGGCCGTCTGGCTCTGGCACCGCCACGGAATGCCGAGCCTCCTGCCTGTCCTTGGGGACCAGCTGAGCACCAGCCTCGCAAGCCTCCGCGCAGCTGACCGCTCCGATTCCGTCGTACTGATGGCAGAGGTCTCCGAGGAGGCCAGCTATGTTCCGCACCACAAGCAGAAGCTGGTGCTGGTGTTCGCCGCCATGCGCCACTTTGCAGAGGATCTGCGAGCGGAGGGCTGGACGGTCGATTATCGCCGGCTCGACGATCCCGACAATCGCGGCTCGCTGACGGACGAACTTCAGGCTGCGGCTGCGCGGCACGGGGCCTCGCGGATTGTTGCCACGCGCGGGGCCGAACATCGGGTGATCGCGGCCCAGGATGGCTGGGCGGCTGCAACCGGGGTCGAGACCGAACTTCTGGAGGACGACCGGTTTCTTGTCTCCATCGCGGACTTCCGGGGCTGGGCGAAGGGCCGCAAGCGCCTGCGGATGGAAGATTTCTACCGCTGGCAGCGGCAGGAGACGGGCATCCTGATGGAAGGCGGCGAGCCGGCAGGGGGGCAATGGAACTTCGACAAGGAGAACCGCAAGTCACTGCCTGACAACATCTGTCCGCCGGAGGCCCCCCGATTCCAGCCGGATGCCGTCACGCGCGAGGTGATGGCGCTGGTGGAGGCCCGGTTTCCGGACAATTTCGGAACGCTCGACCGGTTCGGCTGGCCGGTCACGCGCGACGATGCGCTCCAGGCGCTGGAGTCCTTCATTGCTGACCGGCTGTCACGTTTCGGGGACTATCAGGATGCCCTCAGCCACCAGCATGATACCCTGTTCCACGCGCTCCTCTCCACCTCGATCAACCTCGGGCTGCTGGGTCCACGGGAGGTGATCGACGCCGCCGTGGCAGCGTGGGCGCGGGACGCGGCGCCGCTCAACGCCGTTGAGGGGTTCGTGCGCCAGATCCTCGGCTGGCGCGAGTATGTGCGCGGCATCTACATGGTCGAGGGCGCCGACTATGTGCGCCGCAACCATCTTGAAGCCTTGCGCCCGCTGCCGGAGTTCTACTGGACCGGCGAGAGCGGCATGGCCTGTCTTGACCGTGCCGTCGCCCAGACCCGCGACCTGGCCTATGCGCACCACATCCAGCGGCTGATGGTGCTCGGCACCTTCGCGCTCCTCGCCGGCATCGACCCGTTCGAAGTCCATGAGTGGTTCCTGGTCGTCTTTGCCGATGCCTATGAATGGGTGGAGGCGCCCAACGTCATCGGCATGAGCCAATATGCGGATGGCGGCCTGCTGGGATCGAAACCCTACGCCGCAAGCGGCGCCTATATCGACCGCATGGGCGACCATTGCCGGCATTGCCGCTACGAGGTGAAGACCCGCACCGGCCCGAAGGCCTGCCCCTTCAATCATCTCTACTGGGATTTCCTCGCCCGCAACGAGACGATTCTGGAGAAGAACCAGCGCCTTTGGCAGCCCTACGCCACCTGGCGCCGGTTCGACGCGGCGCGCCAGGAAGAGATTCGGGCGAGTGCCGCAGCTTTCCTCGAAACCCTGCGCTAGGCGTTCTCAGGCTGCGGCCTAGCGCAAAGCCGAGCGGCAAAGGCGCCTCGGATGCGCCATTCTGGCCCTGGGAGGAAAGCCATGCAGTTCGAAACGATCGGCCAGTTCACGGAGCACTGGGCCGCCGCGACCCC
>JBKBXK010000017.1:0-17585 GCA_046314095.1 Thermaurantiacus sp.
GGGGCGCGCGGCGCCTGGGTGGCGGCGCTTACTTGCGGGCGCCCCACGGGCCCGCGGCTTCGGGCGCGTGGGGCTGCGGCCGCCCGCAGCTGCCCCAGCGGCCGGCGCCGATCGGCGCCAGCGCTTCCCAGCAGGACGGGCACAAAAGCCCGCTTGCAGTCGCGGGCAACTTGCAGGCCGCGCAGGCCGGGGGCATCAGCGCATCGACAAACGCGCGCCACGCGCGCACGGCGACAAACGCGCGCCACGCGCGCACGGCAGCAGGCGCGCGCCACGCGCGCGCAGTGGGACGGAGGGCAGGCGCATGCGAGGCAGCGGCCGGGCGGATCAGGCTGGCCTCCGCATGCCAGGGGTCGCGTCGTGACCGGCGGCGCCGGGCCCTTCGATCGCAGGCTGCGGCGGCAGGCACGCTGCCGCGCCGTTGCCGGGCGCGAAGGTCATGATTTCCTCCTCCGCCATGCTCTGGACGGCATCTGCGAGCGCGAAGCGGCGCTTCCGCCGCTCCCCGACGGGCCGGTGCTCCAGACCGGCGCGCTGGTGACGGCGCCGCGGGGGCTGCGGCCGCTGATCCTTGCCGACCCGTGCCACGCCGCGGTGAAGGGGCAAATGCCTGCCGTCCAGTGCGACGAGGACTGCCTGCCGTTCCGCGACGCCGCCTTCGCGCTCATCCGCTCGCTGCTGGTGCTGCACGGGGTCAACGACGTGCCCGGCGCGCTGCGCCTCTCGAACCGGCTGCTGAAGCCCGACGGGTGGTTCCTTGCGGCGCTGCTCGGTGGCTTCGCGCTTGCCGAAGTGCGCCGTGCCTTCGTCGATGCCGATCTCGCCGTGGGTGGCGGAGTCGGCATCCGGATCGGCCCCAGCATCGACCCGGCGGAAGCGGCAGGCCTCCTGCAGCGCGCGGGCTTTCGTGACCCGGTGGTCGAGGTGGAGCCGGTAACGGCCCGCTACCGGACGCTCGCCGACTTCGCCCGCGATGCGCGCGCCATGGGGGAGACGGGCTGGCTGGAGGCGCGCAGCCGCCGGCCCACCACGGCCAGGCGCTGGGCAGAAGCGGAGGCCGCGTTCGCCGCGCAGCGTGAGGCCGATGGCCGGGTGCCGGTGTCCGCCCAACTCGTCTATCTTTCCGCGCGGCGCTGAACGCGCGCCGGCGCCGCGCCGGCCACCAGGTCGGCAAGGAAGGGCAGGACCCGCCCGGCCTCGGTCACCGGCACGAAATGGCCGCCGCCGGCAAGCACATGCACGTCGTGGCCCATGGCCGCGATCGCAGCCGCGTCCTCGGGCGTCACCGTGCTCCCTTCCGTTCCACGCACCATTGTCACGGGGCAGGCGATGCCGCGCAGGGAGTTCTCGAGCGTGGTGGAGACGCTGCGGAACACCGATGCCTCGCAGTCCGGCGTGCAGGACAGCGCAACGCCGCCCGGCGCAGCGCGGGTTCCGCCGGCCAGATAGGCCTCCAGCGCCGCGTCGGGCCAGCCGGTGAACACGCCGCGCCCGGAAAAGCTCGCGCGGACGGCATCGAGATCGGGGAAGGTCGAGCGGCGCCGGGCGGCGCGGTCGGCCATCGGGTTGGGGGGATTCTGCCCGGCCCGGCGGGCCTCGCGATAGGCTTCGGCGTGCTGGAACGGGATGAACGCCGGCTCGATCATCAGCAGCGCGGTGACCAGATCCGGGCGGTCGTGCGCCGTCTCGGCGGCAACCGTCGCGCCGAAGCTGTGCCCGGCCAGAAGCACCGGCCCTTCGCCCAGCGCCTCGATCAAGGCCGCCAGATCGGCCCGGAACGGGATCCAGTCCGCTAGGCACTCGCCCCGGTCCGGCACCCCGGTCCGCCCGTGGCCGCGCGCGTCGAGTGCGATCACCCGCGCCCGGCCTGCGAGGCCCCCGAGAAGGCCGGCATAGACGCCGGCGCACATGCCGGTCGCGTGCTGAAACACGAGGAGCGGGAGCGACGCCGCCCCATCGAGCGCCAGCGCATGGAAGCGCCCGCGCGGGGTCTCGATGTCCAGCGCCCGCATCGTCATTGCAGCAGCACGGCGGCGGCCTCGGCATGCCAGCCAAGCCACACCGGCTCGTCCCAGGTGAAATCCTCCTGATCCCACCGGGTCAGGTTGGGCCGGATCACCCGCAGCGACTGGCCGCTGTCCAGCGTCACGTCGAACACGCTTTCCGAGCCCAGATAGGCAATGTCGCGGATGGTTCCGGGAAGCACGTTGTAGCCGGCCGGCGTTCCCTCCATCTCCGGCGGCGGTGCACCCGTCTGCCGCTTGTGCAGTTCCACTTTCTCCGGCCGCACCGCCAGCCAGATGGTGACCGTCTCCGACACGCCCACGCCATGATCCAGCCAGGCACGGCTGCGGTGGCCGGGCAGGTCGATCACGGCATGGTCCGCTGCGTCTGCCACCACATGGCCCTCGAAAAGGTTCACCGAGCCGATGAAGTCCGCAACCAGCCGCGACGACGGGAACTCGTAGAGGTCGGCCGGGGTGGCAACCTGCAACAGCGCCCCCTTGTGCATCACCGCGCAGCGGGTGGCGAGCGCCAGCGCCTCGTCCTGGTCGTGGGTGACCATCACGAAGGTCATGCCCAGCGTGTCCTGCAACGCCGACAGCTCGAAGCGCAGCTCCTCGCGCAGCTTGGCGTCGAGCGCCGACAGCGGCTCGTCGAGCAGCAGCACCCGCGGCCGCTTCACGATGGCCCGCGCAAGCGCCACGCGCTGCCGCTGCCCGCCCGAAAGCTGATCCGGCCGCCGGTCCTCCAGCCCATCGAGCTTGACCAGCGCCAGGGCCTCGGCCGCCCGCGCCCGCCGCTCGGATGGCGCCACGCCCTCCATGCGCAGCCCATATTCCACATTGTCGCGAACGCTCATGTGCGGAAACACCGCGTAGCTCTGGAACACCATGTTCACCGGCCGGCGGTTGGGCGGCGTGCCGGTGATGTCCTTGCCGTCGATCAGGATCTGGCCACGGGTCGGCATCTCGAACCCGGCAAGCATCCTCAGGAGCGTCGTCTTGCCGCACCCCGAAGGCCCGAGCAGCGCGAAGAACTCGCCCTCCGCGATCTCGATGGTCACATCATCCACGGCGACCACGTCGCCGAACCGCTTGGTGATGTGGCGGAACTCGATGATGGTGCCCATCGACAGGCGCGTCTCCCCTAGTCCAACAGCGACCGTGCGCCAGACCGAGCCTGCAGGCGAAGCGCGATGAAGGTCAAGACGACGGTGATGAGAAGGAGCATCGTGGAGATCGCGTTGACCTTTGGGGTCACCGAAAAGCGCACCATCGAATAGACCTTCACCGGAAACGTCACGGTGTCGGGCCCGGCGGTGAAGAAGGTGATCACGAAATCGTCGAGGCTGAGGGTGAAGGCCAGAAGCGCGCCGGCGAACAGGCTCGGGCGCAGGTGCGGCACGATCACGTCCCACAGCGCCCGCCACGGGCCGGCGCCGAGGTCCCGCGCGGCCTCCTCCTCCTCCCGATTGAAGCTCTCCAGCCGCGCGCGCACCACCACAGCCACGAACGGGAAGCAGAAGGCGACATGGGCCACGGTGATGGCGCCCAGAGACACGGGCCAGGGAAGGCCGATCGGCCAGGGCAGCACCCGCGCGAAGAAGACGAGGAAGGCCACGCCGAGCACGATTTCCGGGATGATGATGGGCAGTGCGAAGCCGCCTGAAAGCGTCGCCCGGCCCGGAAAGCGGAACCGCCACAGCGCAACCGCTGCAAGCGTTCCCAGAACCAGCGAGATGATGGTGGAAAGGAAGGCAATGGTCAGCGAATTGCCAAGCGCGAGGATCAGCTCGGTGTCAGCCGCCATCTCGCGATACCAGTTGAAGGTGAAGCCCTGCCAGCGGGTGATGCGCCTGCTGTCGTTGAAGCTGAACAGCACCAGCACGGCCAGCGGCACATAGAGAAAGAGGAACACCAGCCCGAGCGCGAGCCGCAGCGGCCAGCGCCGCGAATAGTCCAGCACGCCCGGCGGCTGCCCGCTCACCGCGGCGGCGCCCGGCGCTGGAACAGCGGCCGCACCAGCAGCAGCAGGAGCGTGAGATAGACCAGAATGAAGGCCAGAGCAGCGCCGAACGGCCAGTCGTTCGCGCGCCGGAACTGCCGCTCGATCACATTGGCGATCATCTGGCTGTCCGGTCCGCCGAGGAGGTCGGGCGTCAGGTAGCTGCCAAGCGCGGGCACAAAGGTGAGCAGCAGGCCCGCGAGGATGCCCGGCGCCGCCAGCGGCATCACCACGGCGAAGATCGTGCGCAGATGCCCGGCGCCGAGGTCGAGGCTTGCCTCGATCAACGACCGGTCCATCCGGTCGAGTGCAGCATAGACCGGGAGGATCATGAAGGGCAGATGCACATAGACCAGCCCCACCACCACGGCGACGTTCGTGTTCATGATGCGCAAGGGTTCGAAAGGCAGCCCAAGGATCCCGCTCAGCGCCGCCAACGCGCCGTTGATCAGCCCCTCGTCGCGCAGCACGGCCATCAGCGCGAAGGTGCGGATCAAGAGGTTGGTCCAGAAGGGAAGGATGATGCCGATCAGCAGCCAGGGCTTGGCCGCGGGCGGGGCGAAGCTGATCGCGAGCGCGACCGGGAAGCCGATGGCCAGGCACAAGAGGGTTGCAAGCCCGGCGATTGCGATCGAACGGCCGAAAATGCCGAGATAGATCGGCTCCAGCGCGCGGCCATAGTTGGCGAAGGTCCCCGAGATGGCGACTTCGGCAGCCCCGACATTGGTTCCGAAGGAATAGGCCCAGACGATCGCCATCGGCGCGACGAAGAAGAGAAGGAACCAGCCCAGCGGCGGCGCCAGAAGGATTGCGAGCGCGGCCGGCTGCGTGCGCCAGTCCGCTTCGCGCGCGCGCGTGCTCACCCGGCCGCGCGCTCCGCCAGCCCCGCCCGCCTCATGCGGCGCGAATGCGGGTCACCGCCTCCTCGAACATGCGCTGCCGGTCCGGGCCTTCCCATTGCCCCCACTCCGAGGCGTCCATGCCCGGCCCGGTCGGGAAGGTGACCGGGTCCTCGCGATAGCTGTCCGGCATTCGGGCCTTGGCCGCCGCATTGGGCGTTGGATAGAGGATCGTCTCGGCGATATGCCGCCCCACCTCGGCGTCGAGCAGGAAGTCGATGAACCGGTGCGCGAGGTCCGGCCGCGGCGCTCCGCGGGGGATCGCAAGCATGTCGGCGTTCAGGAGCGAGCCCTCCCGGGGAACGATGAAGCCGATGTCGTCATCCTCCCGCATCGCCTGGGCGATGTCGCCGTTGAACTCCATGACGAGATCCACGTCTCCCGCCAGCAGCATGTCCTGCCCGTTGTCGTCGTGGAACGCGCGAACGAACGGCCGCTGGCGCGCCAGCATCTGCTCCACCTCCCGGGCGATCTCGGGCGTGATGCCGTTCAGCGAATGGCCGCGATATTTCGCGCCGATGCGGACAAGATCGGCCGCCTCGGCCAGAAGCGCGATCCGGCCCTTGTAGAGATCGCTGTCGAACAGCCACTTCCAGCTGTCGGGAATCCCGTTCACCCGGCTCTTGCGATAGCCGATGCCTGTCACCAGCCAGGTGTAGGGCATGGAATGGCGCGGCTGCGGATCGTAATCGGCCTCGCGGAACTCGGGCGCGATGTTCGCGAAGTTGGGAATGCGCGCCGGATCGAGCGGCTCCAGCATGTCCGCCTCGCGCATGCGGGTCACGAACTCGTTCGACGGCACGATCACGTCGTAGCCGGGATTGCCGGCGCGAAGCCGCGCAAACAGCTCGTCGTTGGTTGCGAAATAGCTGGCGCGGACGCTGACCCCGGTTGCGTCGCGAAAGTCGGCAAGCGTCGTCTCGCCGATGTAGGTGTCCCAGGTGAAGAAGTTCAGCCGCTCACCGTCCGCCTCGCCGCATCCGGCCAGCGAAATGCCGACGGCGGCCATGCCCATCCCGCCGAGCAAGGCGCGCCGGCTGAGGCCCCGTCGCCCAGTACCCCGTCGCCCAGTACCCCGTCGCCCTGTGCCGCGCTGGCCTGTGCCGCGCTGGCCTGTGCCCCGTTCCGGCAAGAGACTGCCCATCTGCGCGCCAACCCCCTTCCGGCCCGGACAGGATGCTTGCCGAGGCCGGGCAACAGGTTACGATGCGAAAACGGGAACCGGCAAGGGCGATCGTCGCGCGTGCGTGACGGCACTCCTAGCGGCGGATCCCGCGCGGCGGCTCGACGCTGCCCTGCGCGGTGCCGCCCTGCTCCACCAGGCTGGTCAGCACGAAATCGTTGAGGTCCATCGGCTCGGCGAGAAGATCCGCCACCTGGAAGGTCGATCCGCGGCGCCGCGCGCTCAGCACGTTGAAGCCGGCGTTCAGCAGCGCATCCACATTGCTGTCCCGCGCGACACGGGTCGGCCCGCCGAGAACGACGGCGATCAGCCGCTGCCCATCGCGCACCGCCGAGGCGGCAAGGGTAAACCCGGCTGCGCGGGTGAACCCGGTCTTGATGCCGTCCACACCGGGCGTGGTGCGCAAAAGCCCGTTGTGGTTGCGCAGCACCTGCCCGGCAACCTGCGCCTCCGGCTCCTGGAAATAACGGTAATATTGCGGGAAGCTCTCGATGAGCGCGCGGGAGAGCACATAGATGTCCCGCGCGGTCGTCACCTGGCGGCTGTCGGGCAGACCCGAGGCGTTCACGAAGCGGGTGCTGCCCATGCCGAGCTGGCGCGCCCGTTGCGTCATCAGCTCGCCGAAACGCTCCTCGCTGCCCGCCAGATGCTCGGCCACGGCTGTCGCGATATCGTTCGCGGATCGCGTGGCCAGGGCACGGATTGCCTGCTCGGCCGTGATGCTGCTGCCGGCGGGGATGCCAAGCTTGGTCGGCGGCCGCGCGGCGGCGTTGCGGCTGACAACAATCCGGTCGTCCATCGACATCGTGCCGGCCGCCACCCGCTCCAGCAGCATGTAGATGGTCATCACCTTGGTGATGGAGGCCGGAAACCGTTCCGCGTCCGCATGCCGCGCGTAGAGAATCTCGCCGCTGTTCGCATCGACCAGGATAGCCGCATAGCGCGGCTGCTGGAACAGACTGGAGTCGGGAGACGCTGCGACCGCCGCCGGGGCGGCGAGCGCCACGAGCGCGGCCACCACGGCTGCAAGGGAGAAGGGCGACGGGCTGGCGCCGCGGCGTCTCGTCGGGCATCGCATGGCGCAATGCCTAACAGAGCTTGCGAATCGTGAAAAGCACAACCGCAACCGGAATGGCGCCGGAGTGGCGTGTCGCCGGTGAACCGATCCCCTACCGGCAGGCGCTGGAAGCGATGGAATCCCGCGCCGCCGCGGTTGCCGCCGGCGCCGCCGATGAGCTGGTATGGCTGCTCGAACATCCGCCGGTCATCACTGCCGGCACGCGCGCCCGCCCCGAGGATCTGCTGGCACCCCACCGGTTCGAGATGGTCCAGACCGGCCGCGGCGGCGAGCTGACCTTTCACGGCCCGGGGCAGCGCGTGGTCTATCTTGTCCTCGACCTGTCCCGGCGCGGGCAGGATGTGCGGCGCTATGTCCGCGCGCTGGAGGGCTGGGCCATCGGGGCACTTGCGGAACTTGGCATCGCCGGCCACCGCAGCGCCCGCGGCACCGGCGTCTGGGTGGCCCTGCCGGACGGCGGCGAGGCGAAGATCTGCGCGATCGGGGTCCGCATTCGCCGCTGGATCACGCTCCACGGCCTTGCCCTGAACGTCACGACCGATCTTTCCGCGTTCGAGGCGATTGTCCCCTGCGGCATAGCCGGCGGCCGGGTGACGCGCATCGTCGATCACCGGCCGGATGCCGCGATGGCCGATGTGGATGGCGCGCTTCGGGCGACCCTGCCGGATTTGCTTGGCCTGCTGAAGCCGGTCCGTCTTGAGGGCGGCGGCGTTTCTGTCTAGGGAAGCGTTCGGGTGTCGGCTCGTCAGGGGTCCACAGCCGCAAACGGAATGGTCAGGAGTCAGAAACATGGGTGACGTTCTTGCGCATCTGCGCGTTGTGGCCGGCGCTGCCGGCGCAGCCCTTCTGCTTGCCGCCTGCGGTGGCAGCCAAGAGCCGACAACGGTCGAAACCACGGTCGAACAGACGGAAATCATGCCGATGGACGAAATGCCTGCCGACATGTCGGCAACCGACACCATGGACATGCCGATGGACGGCGCGGCCATGGATCCGATGGCACCGCCGGCTGATCCGATGATGGAGCCGGCGCCAGAGGGCGAAGCCCCGGCCACCGGCAACTGAGCCAGTTCTTGAAAAGGGGGCACCCGTTCGGGTGCCCCCTTTGCTGCCGCAGCTGATTTCGAGGGAGGATTGCATGAGCCTGGATGGGGTCACGGACGGAATGCGCGAGCGGGTTGGAAAAAACGGGGCCATTTCCGGCAAGACCGTGATTTTCGACTTCGGCGATGAAGGCGTTGTCCGGATCGATGGCAAGGCCGAGCCGGCGGTGGTCGATAATGACAACACCGACGCCGATTGCCGGGTGAAGGTGTCGATGGCGGATTTCATGGAAATCGCCGAAGGCAAGCAGAATGCCCAGATGGCGTTCATGATGGGCAAGCTGAAGGTCGAGGGGGACATGGGCATCGCCATGCAGCTGGGGAAAATCCTCGGCTGACGCGCAAGGCGGGCTGACGGGGGCCTGGGAGATCGGATACATGCTGCGCGGCCTTGCGGTCATGCTTCTTGCCTCGGTGCCGGCTGCCGCCTTCGGAGCCCTGCCCGCCGCGGTGGACCCGCCCAATCTGAACACGCGCGAAGCGCGTGCCCACGCCGTCTGGACCATGCGCGCCGGGCTGAACGTGGCCGCCCTGCAGTGCCAGTTCTCGCCGTTCCTGATGACGGTGCCGACCTACAACGCCCTTCTGAAGCAGCACACCGACGAAATGAGCGATGCGTTCAAGACGCTGACCGGCTATTTCGTGCGGACCAACGGCGCGCGGGTCGGGCAACGGGCTTTCGATACCTATGCAACCCGCACGAACCAGAACTGGGCCACCTTCGATGCGCAGTACAGCTTCTGCGAAGCTGCGGCGCTGGTGGGGCGGCGTGCGCTTGCCGTGCCCAAGGGCGCCTTCGGCGATTTTGCCCAGGCGGAACTCGCCAACCTCCGCGGCAGCCTCGTCGTGACCACCCGGGGGCTCGCCTCGCCGCTGTCGAACGCCCAGGTCGGCTATGTGCGGACCCCGGCGCTGACGGACCCGTGCGTCGGCCGACCGCTCTCGCGCTGCCGATAGGGCGCGTTCGGCCCACCTGATCGCAGCCGCAGCGCGGCAGGCCCCGGAACACTGGCCCCAAAACAGCTCCAGTGGCGACACGGGGCACGCTGACTGCTCTATGACAGGCCTGTCAAAAAACTGCCACCAAGCCCTCATCTCCCTGACAGCAAAGTGACATCCACACCCCGTAATCGGCCCCTGTCCACACAAGGGGGTCGCCATGCCGTCACGAATGCTGCTCGCCAGTGCGGCCGCTGCCGCTTTCGCCCTGCCAGCCACCGCGCAGCCCGCCGGTGCAGACCTCGTCGCGGAGGACGACATCGTCATCACCGGCTTCCGCGCCCAGAACCGACTTGCCGTCGATGCGAAGCGCGGCAGCGAGATTGTCGCGGAGTTCCTGAAGTCGGACGATATCGGCCAGCAGCCCGACTACAACATCGCCGACAGCTTCCGCCGGCTGCCCGGCGTGCAGACCATCTTCGACGAGGATGAGGGCCGCTATGTCTCCATCCGCGGCCTCAACCCCAGCTACACGCTGGGCAGCTTCAACGGCGCCACCATGGCAACCGCCGAACGCGGCAACCGGCAGCTCAACATGGAGGCGATCCCTTCGACCGCGGTCGCCTCGCTGGAAGTGCTGAAATCCCGCACGCCCGACATGGACGGGAACGCCATCGGCGGCACGGTCAATCTGGTCACGCGGTCGGCGTTCGACCGCCCCGGCCTGTTCCTGATCGGCAACGCCTTCATCGGCGCGTCCGACAGCCAGGCCGTGCCGGGCAAGGGGTTCGGGCGCGACAGCGACGATGGCATCAACTTCCGCGTCGATGGCACGCTCACCACCCGCTTCGGCCGCGACGACATGTTCGGCCTGGTCCTCTCCGGAAGCTTCAGCCGCAAGCGCCGTGACCAGGAACGGCTGCTTCCGCAGGTGGTTCCGCCCGCGACCGGGCCAGTCCCGGCGCCGCCGGCCGGAACGACCAATCTTCTCTGGTCCACCTATCCGAACTCGGTCGATCGCTATGGCGGCACTGCGAAGCTGGAAGTGCGGCCGGCGCCGGGGCTCGATGCGTCGATCGCCTACAGCTATTTCTCGCAGGACGACAACGAGCTCCGCCACTCGCAGCAGCTGCTCAACACCGCCGGCGGCAGCTTCGTCCGGTTCAACGACTTTCCGATCCGCAAGCCGCTCCATGTGGCGCAGGCCCGCTTCTCCTATGAAAGCGAAAGCCGGCATCGCATCGCCGGGCGGCTGTCCTATTCCGAGGCCTCGTTCCTCGAACCGTCGAACCAGTTGCTGTTCAACCTGGTGCCGCCGGCCGCCACCTTCGATCTGGCGCTCGATGGCCCCTATCCGGTTGCAAGCAACATCACGCCGCGCTTCGACAATCCCGCGGAATATCGCTTCTCGCAATATGCGCCCTATGAAGATGATTCGAACGACCAGGTGCGTGAGGCCCAGCTGGACTGGAGCTGGAACACCGGGCCGCGCGACGAAGGCTTCGGTTTTGGCGCCGGCGCCAAGTATCGTGACACGCGCCGCGACAACGGGCGAACCCAGAACATCTTCAACCCGGCGCCGGGGGTGGACCTCAGGCTGTCGCAGTTTCTGCTGACGGACAGCTACCGGCCGATTTTCGGAAACTTCAACCAGCTCTTCGTCGATTTCCAGTCGTTCCTCGATTTCTTCAACGCAAACCCGGCGCTGTTCCAGTTCCAGCCGGTCCCCAGCGCGCGGCAGAACATCGGCGGCAACTGGTTTTTCCAGGAGGAGGTGACGGCGGCCTACGCGCTCGGCAGGCACCGCGGCCCGCGGCACGCGATCATCTTCGGCGTCCGCTACGAGGACACGGCGACCCTATCATCAGGCTTCAGCCGCACCACGGTCGCCGGCCAGGACCAGTTCACCCGCTATTTCCGGCGCGCCGGCTATCAGGACTGGCTGCCCTCGGTCACCGGCTTCTTCGACATCACCGACGATCTGAGGCTCCGGGCCGGCTTCTTCCAGGCGGTGGGCCGCCCGAACCCGAACCAGATCGCCGGCGCCGAAGTGGTGAACCAGGACGGCACCATCAGCCGCCCCAACCCCGATCTCCGGCGCCGGCGCGGCGACAGCTACGAGGCGAGCCTCGAATATTATCTGCGCGACGGGCTCGGCATCCTGTCGGCCGCGGTCTTTCACAAGCGCATCAAGGACGAGATCTTCACCCTCACCCAGCCCGAAGTCGTCGATGGCGTCACGGTTGACGTTACCTCGCCGCGCAACGCCGAGGGCGGGCGCATCACCGGCTTCGAGGTCAATCTGATCCTGAACCGCCTGTGGTTCCTGCCCGGTTTCCTTCAGGATTTCGGCGTGCAGGGCAACATGACCTTCCTCGATGGCAGCATCACCGTGCGCAACAACCAGGCCGCGCGCCGGCTCGACCAGTTGCCCGGCCAGGCCGATTTCCTTGCCAATGCCGCCATCTTCTACGAATCCGGCCCGATCCGCGCCCGCCTCTCCTACGCCCATGTCGGCCGCTACCGCACCGCGGTGAACCCTTCGAACCCGGCCGCGGACCGCACAGAGGCACCGTTCGACCAGTTCGATGCCCAGGCCCGCTGGCGCGCCACCAAAAGGCTGGAAGTGATCGGGGAAATCCGCAACCTCACCAACCAGGAGCGGCTGAACCTCACCGGGCCGAACCAGAACATCGCGCGCGACATCAACCGCTTCGGGCGCCAGTACTGGATCGGGGCCGCGTTCTCGCTGTGAGCATGGGCTCGCTGTGAGCATGGGCTCGCTGTGAGCATGGGCGCACCGTGAGGATCGGGCGCATCCGGGCGCTGCCCGTTGCAGCCCTGCTGGCGCTCGCTGCACCGGCAGCGGCCAGCGGCGGCGGCACGCTCTCCGGCCCCGTCGGTGCGGAGGCCTGTGTCGGCGCCACCGAGCCATGCGCGATCGCCCCCGGGCTCAGCTACCGGCTGATCCGCCGCACCGCGCCCCGGCTGATGCAGGTGCACGTGGCCGAGATCGACATGGCCGAGCCGGGTCTCGAAGTCCGCGTGACCCCTGCCGATCCAACCGCGGGCATGGAATATCGCGCAAAGACGACCAGCCGCTACCTCTCCGACTCGGGCGCCGCGCTTGCCGTAAACGCCAGCTATTTCCTGCCCTTCGTCGGCGGCTCGCCGGGCGGGCAGGATTTCGTGCCCCAGCCCGGCCAGGCGGCCAATGCCTCCGGCGCAGTCACGGCCGCTGGCGCGCTCGTTTCGCCGGCGGATTCCATCGATGCCCGGGTGGACAGCAAGATCTGCCTCGCCGCCGGGCGTGCCCTGATCGCGGCCGGCCAGGCCTGCCCGGAAGGCTTTCCCGAAGGCGTCTCGGCAGGCCCGCGCCTGTTGCGCGATGGCGCCGCCGTGCCCCGCCCCGTCTTCGGGCGCGACGGCATGTTCCACGGCGCCGTGCCGCTTGCCGAGCCGCCTCCGGAGTCGCTGTCGCAACCGGCCCCGGCAGGCGGCGGGCCGCGCACCGCGCTCGGTGTTTCGGCTGACGGCCGCCGCCTGTGGCTGGTGGTGGTCGACGGCCGCCAGCCGGGGCACAGCGAAGGTGCCTCGCACGACGATCTCATCGCCCTGTTCCAGGAGCTTGGCGCCCGCGACGCCATGAGCCTCGATGGCGGCGGCTCGGCCACCATGGTCGCGCGCGGGCCGGGCGGGCCGCTGGTGCTGAACCGACCGATCCACACCCGCGTGCCCGGCCGCGAGCGGCCGGTCGCCAATCATATCGGCGTGTTCTCCGGCCCGGCGCCCGCCCGCGGGCCGGGCGCGCTGCTTCCGGCGGCGGAGGAGCGCGCGGTTCCCCGCCTCCCGGCCACGCTCGAGCGCATCTACGGGGCGCCCGAGGCGCGGCAGGGCGTGGCCGTCGATCGCGACCATTTCTACGCCGTCGTCAACACCGCCATCGGCAAGTACCGGCGCAGCGATGGCGCCCTCGTGCGGCGCTGGGCGGCCCCGCGCGGTGGCCTGATCCGGCATCTGAACAGCTGCACCGTGGTTGCCGCCGAGCTTCTGTGCGCCAACTCCAACCACCCCGAAGTGCCGATGGGCAACTCGGTGGAGTGGTTCTCCACCCGCGGCCTCGAACATCTGCGCAGCCACAGCCTCGGCATGATGGACGAGGGCTCGCTCACCTTCGTGGAGCCGCTGGGCGACGGCTGGCTCCTCGGCATGGCGCATTATTCCGACGCAACGGGCGTTCCGTTCAAGCCCTCGGAGTATAGCGCGATCATCACGATGGACCGGAACTGGCGGCGCACGGGCGGCTGGCTGATCCCCCGTGCCATCCGGGCGCGGATGGCGCCGCAGGCGGCCTCGGGCGGCGCGATCGGGCCGGACGGCCTTCTCTACCTCTTCGGCCACTCAAAACCGGAGATGTATGTCCTTGCCCGCCCCGTGGCCGGGCCGGAACTCGTCCATGTCGCAACCGTCGATCTCGATGCCGCCGGCCAGGCCTTCGTGTTCGCGCGCGGCGAGGGCCGGCGCATCTTCGCGATCGACCGGCCGACGGTCCGGGTGTTCTCCCTGCCCGAGGTCGGCAGCCTTCCCACCGGCGCTGCCACCTGGCCCTGACGCCCCAACCGCGCCGCACATTGCCCTAGAAGCGGATGGTGGCCTCCACGCCCCAGGTCCTCGGTGCGCCCCTGGTCAGATAGTCCTGGTAGAAGGCGTTCAGATTGAGCCCGTAGGTATAGTAGAATTTGTTGGCGAGGTTCCGGCCCCAAAGGCTGATGAGAAACCGATCGTCGTGGGCATAGGTCAGGCGCGCGTTGAACAGCCAGTAGGGCGGATTTCCGCACGCCAGTTCCGGCGTCGCCTGCAACACGGCGCTTCCGGGGGCAGGCGCGTCGCAGGGATCCTGGCCGTAATCCTTGAACGGGTCGAAATAATAGCGGCCCATATACTGCGTATCCCCGCGCAGCGTCAGGCGGGATTTGCCGCTGTCGATGATGTCCCAGTCGAACCCGGCCGAAAAGGTCAGGTTCGGGGCGTTGGGAAAGGGGTTGCCGTTGATGTTGAGCGTCAGCGAGCTCGGGTCCGTCGGGTCGATCGCATTGCCCTTGTACTTGGTGTCCAACAGACCGATCGCGGCATCGATGCGCAGCCCGTCGACCGGCTGGGCGGCGAGCTCGCCCTCGAAGCCGAACACACGGCCATTGGCCGAGCGCAGGAACGAGGTCGCGCCCACGATCTGGGCAATCTGCTGGTTGCTGTAGTCATAATAGAAGCCGGCGAGGTTCAGCTGCACGCGCCGGTCGAAGAACCGGCTCTTCAGCCCGCCCTCGAACGCATCGACCTTCTCCGGCTGCAGGAAATAGACCTGGCTCACGTCCTGGTAGGCAAGGGCGTTGAAGGTTCCGGCGCGGAAACCCCGCGAATAGCTGCCATAGACCAGCACGTCGGGCGCCAGCTTGTAATCGAGCACGACCCGCCCCGAAAACCGGCCCGTCTTGCGCCGCTCGGCCAGGGGCGGAAGATTCGGGTCGAACGGGAAGCTGTAGGGAACGAGGTTCGCGATCGGCCCCGTCCCGGCAAGGTCGAACAGCACCGAGGAGGCATTGCGATAGAGAACCGTGTCCCATGTATAGCGCATGCCGATGGTCACCGAGAAACCGTCGGCCAGCTCATAGTTCAGCTCGCCGTAGATGGCGGTCGAGGGCCGCTCGATGGTGAACTGCTGCCGGGCCAGGATCGGCCCGAAGGGCGGCGCACCCTCGGCAAAGCAGGCGTTCTGGAAGGTGTTTCCGGCCGCCGAGTTGGTGGCCGCCACATCTGCGTTGAAGGCGATGAGCGTGCGCGCATCGAAGAAGCCCGCCGGATTCACGACGATCGGCGCGCAAAAGCCGGGCGTTCCGGGCGTGAGCGTCGGATCGACGAGGAAGGCCGGGATGGTGCGCAGGGAATTGCCGACGGCGATCGGGATATTGTCGAAGCTGCCCGGAAGGCCCAGCCCGGTCAGCAGCGGGCGCAAAAATCCGAAGAAGTCCGGCTCGTTCACGGTGTCGATCTTGTCGACTCCGAAATAGGCGCCGACGATCAGGTTCAGCCTGTCGCCATCATAGTTCAGGCGGAGATCCTGGTTCAGGTTGGTGCTGCGCGAAAGATAGCGGATCGCACAGACATTGTTCGGGGAACCGTCGCAGTCGAAGGGCGAAAGCTCGTATTTCCCCTCGTCATAGCCGGTCACCGAAGTGAGGGTCAGCGCGTCGGCAAGGCGCAGCTGCACATTCAGCGCGCCACCCCAGGAGGATGTGAAATATCGGCCGCCCGTGTCGGCCTGGATCTCGTTGCGGGCCAGCACCCGGCCGCCAAGCTCCGGCCGCGGCGCAAAGCGCGAATAGCCGCCGGCATCGGTCCGCCCCTCGAGATAGCCGATGCCATAGGGAAGATCCTGCCACGGGTTGTTCCGGGCGCCGTAGATCTTCAGGTTCACATCCGCGATGCCGTCGCGGAACCGCGCGGAAAACCGCCCGGCGATGCTGTCGGTGGTCGCGAAATCCCGGTTGAGCGTGGGGTTGAAGGTATAGCCGTCGCCCCTCGCATAGGTGCCCGCGGCCCGGACCCCGAACCGGTCCTCCGCAAGCGTCACTTCGGCCGCGCCCTGGGCGGTGAACGTGTTGTAGTTCGCATAGCCCAGCGTGAGATTGCCATTGGGCGCGCCAAGCGCCGGCCGGCGGGTAATGAAGTTGATCGCGCCCCCCGTGGTGTTGCGGCCGTAGAGCGTGCCCTGCGGACCGCGCAGAACCTCCACGCGCTCCAGGTCGAACAGCTGCTGCCCGTGGCTGGCGCGGAAGCTCTGATAGACCTCGTCCACATAGACGCCGACAGGCGACGCCGTGGCCGCGGAGAATTCGTTGGCGACCGAGATTCCGCGCAGCGAGAAGTTCGGCTGCGTCGTGCCATAGGCGCTGGTCACCTGGAGATTGGGAAGCGCGCCCATGAGGTCGCTCGTCTCCGTGATGCCGCGCTGCGCCAGCGCATCGCCCGAAAGGGCAGAGACGGCCGCCGGCACATCCTGCAGGTTCTGCGCCCGCCGCTGCGCGGTGACGACGATCTCGTCGAGGCCGCCGGTGGCCTCGACGCCCTGCGCGGCAACGGCCGTCGGCAGTATGGATGCAGCGGCCAGGATGACGGCGCGCTCGGATGCTTTCGACATGTTCCTCTCCCTCTCCCCCGCTGGTCGTTTCTGCACCCTATGCTGCCTGCGGGGTGTCGCCCGGCAGCAGGATGGTTGTCGTTTCCGTGAAGGCGTCGATCCCCTCAGGGCCAAGTTCCCGGCCGAAGCCCGACCGTCGCCAGCCCCCGAAGGGCGCTGCGAAATCGAGGATCCGTTTCGAGTTGATGCCGACCGTGCCGGTCCGGAGCTGCGCTGCGACTTCCAGCGCGCGCTCCGTGTCCGCCGACCAGACCGAGCCGGAGAGGCCATAGTCCGACGCGTTGGCGATCCGGATCGCATCCGCAAGCGTCCGATAGGAGTGGACCACCACGACGGGGCCGAAGACCTCCTCGCGCGCAAGCGGATTGCCCGGTTCCGCTTCCACCAGCGCCGGGCGCACGAAGCAGCCGGTCTCCGGCACTTCGCGGGCCTCGGCGATGATCCGTGCGCCCGCGGCACGTCCGGCCTCAACAAGCTTGCCCGCGCGCTGCTGCTGCGCGGCCGTGGCCAGCGGGCCGATGTCGGTGGTGGGCAGGCGCGGATCGGCAACGGCAAGGGTTGCGAACATGTCCGCCAGACCGTCCAGCAGGTCCGCGCGGCGACTGTCCGGAACCAGCAGCCGGCTCTGCGCGCCGCACACCTGCCCGTTGTTCTGCAGCATCGCCAGGAACAGCTCGCGCCGCACAGCGGGCAGATCCACATCGTCGAGGAGGATGGCGGCCGATTTCCCGCCCAGTTCCAGGGTCAGCCGCTTCATGGCCGGCGCAGCCGTCGCCGCCACCTGCTCGCCGGCCGCCGCCGAGCCGGTGAAGCTCACCTTGGCCACCCGGCGGTCGGCCACCAGCCGCCGGCCCAGATCGCGGCCGCCTAGCAGCAGCTGGACCATGCCTGCCGGAAGCCCGGTTTCAGCCAGATGCCGGGCCAGCCGGGCTGCGAGGCCCGCCGTCTCCGGCGACGGCTTCAGGATCAGCGGCGTTCCGGCCGCCACCGCACCCATGATCTTGGCGGCTGCCAGATAGAGCGGCACGTTCCACGGCACGATCCCGACTGCGAGGCCGACGGGCCGCCGCAGGATCAGCGTCTCGCCGCCGCGCGCGGCCGGCCGCCGCTCGGCAAAGCGGTGCGCTCGGGCAAGCCCTGCGCCGGCGCGCAGCACGCCGACCGCCGCGCCGACATGGAG
>JBKBXK010000018.1:0-11492 GCA_046314095.1 Thermaurantiacus sp.
ACCGGCAAGCCGCGCTGTCGCAACCATGCCTCGCATTGACCGCATATAAAGACAGGTTTAAGTCTTTCATTCATGGAGCAGCTGCACGGCATCTTCGCAGCCCTTGCCGACCCGACTCGGCTTCGCATCCTGTTGCTCGTGCGCGAGCTGGAACTGTCGATGGGCGAACTGGCCGAGGTTCTGGACCAGAGCCAGCCGCGGGTCTCCCGCCATGTGCGGATTCTCGCCGAGGCCGGCCTCGTTCGCCGGCACCGCGAAGGTGCATGGGTGTTCGTGCGCGCCGGCAGTCGTGCCGGCCCCGGGTTGTTCGCGCTCATCGGCGACTTCGCGGCCGGCGCCGATCTGATTGGCGCAGAGCGGGTCCGGCTTGCCCAGGTTCGCTCTGGTCGTCAGCGCCTCGCCGACCTTTGGTTCGCCGAGCATGCCGAGGAGTGGGACAGGATGCGCGCGCTCCAGGGGTCCGACAGCGCCGTGGAGGGTCGGCTGGTTGCGCTCGCACGGGGGCGCGGTGTCGGCCGCCTGCTCGACATCGGCACGGGAACCGGGCGCATCCTCGAACTGCTCGGGCCGGACGCAGACGATTGCGTGGGCATCGACCGCTCGCCCGACATGCTGCGGATCGCACGCGCCAAGCTCGATGCCACCGGTCTGGCCCGCGCCGAGGTTCGGCAGTCCGACATGTCGGCGTTGCCGTTCGCGTCGGCGTGCTTCGATACCGTTGCAATGCATCACGTGCTCCACTTCGCCGACGATCCTGCGGCGGCCATCCGCGAGGCCGCGCGCGTGCTCGCACCCGGCGGCCAGCTGCTGCTGGTGGACTACGCCCGCCACGATCACGAAGAGCTGCGCACCCGCTTTCGCCACGCGCGCCTCGGCTTTGCGCAGGGCGATATCGCGCGCTGGTTCGCGGATTCCGGCCTTCGGCTTGAAGCGGAGGCAGCGGAGGCGGGCCCGGAGCTGACCGTCACCATCTGGCACGGGCTGCGGGCCGGGGTGTCGCAAGAGCCGCGGCGCGAACGGTTGGAGGCGCAGGCATGAGACACAGTTTCGACAAGGCGCTGGAAACAGCGCGTGCGGGCAATCCGCCGCTGTTCGCAGACCTGCCCGGAGACATCGCTGTCAGTTTCGAGTTCTTCCCGCCCAAGTCCGAGCCGATGGCCGAAACCCTCTGGCAATCGGTGACGACCCTTGCGCCCCTCGGGCCGCGCTTCGTCTCCGTCACCTATGGCGCCGGCGGGTCCACGCGGGAGCGTACGCACGCTACCGTCGGCCGGATCGCGCGCGAAACCGCCGTGCCGGTGGCTGCGCACCTCACCTGCGTCAATGCCAGCCGAGACGAGATCGAAGCGGTTGCGCGCGGCTACTGGGAGGCGGGCGTTCGCCATATCGTCGCGCTGCGCGGCGATCCGCCCGGGGGCGAGGCGCGTTTCGTCGCCCGCCCGGATGGCTATGCCGATGCCGCCGAGCTGGTTGCGGGACTGCGCCACATCGCACCCTTCGAGCTGTCGGTCGGTGCCTACCCGGAGGTGCATCCCGAGGCGAGGAGCGCGCAAGCCGATCTGGCGCATCTGAAGCGCAAGCTCGACGCGGGGGCGACCCGGGCCATCACCCAGTTCTTTTTCGAGCCCGACACGTTCTTCCGCTTCCGGGATCGGGCGGCGGCAGCCGGGATCGCGGCCGAGATCGTCCCGGGCATCCTCCCGGTATCCAGCTTTGCCAACACGCAGCGCATGTCCGCCATGTGCGGAACGGCGGTTCCCGACTGGCTCTGCCGGCTGTTCGAGGGGCTGGACGATTTGCCTGCGGCAAGGCAGCTGGTGGCAGCAACGGTTGCCGCCGAAATGGTGCGCCGTCTCTATGCCGGGGGTGTGCGCCACTTCCACTTCTACACCCTCAACCGCGCCGAGCTTGCCTATGCCATCTGCCACATGCTCGGGCTTCGCCCCGGGGCCGGTGCGCAGCCGGAGGCGGAAGCCGCATGAGCCCCTCGTCCGAAGCCGAGGATGCCTTCCGTACGCTTCTTGGCGAGCGCATCGTCATCAAGGATGGGCCCTATGGCACCGCCATCCAGAACCTTGGCCTGAACGAGGCGGACTATGGCGGCGAACTCGACCTCGGGCACGACCAGAAGGGCAACAACGACCTTCTGAACCTCACCAGACCGGATGCGATCGCCGGGATCGCCCGCGCCTATGCCGAGGCCGGCGCTGATCTCCTTGCGACCAACACGTTCAATGCCAACGCGATTTCCCAGGCTGATTATGGCGCCGAAGCGCTCGTGGCCGACATCAACCGCGCGGGCGCCCGCATCGTGCGGGCAGAGGCCGACGCCGCCTGTCACCGCGATGGCCGCCGCCGCTTCGTCGCCGGGGCGCTGGGCCCCACCAACAAGACCCTCTCGCTGTCGCCGCGCGTGGAAGACCCGGGCTTCCGCGAAGTCGATTTCGATGGCGTGAAGGCGGTCTATCGCCAGCAGATCGACGCGCTGCTCGAAGGCGGGGTCGACTTCATCCTGATCGAGACGGTGTTCGACACGCTGAACGCCAAGGCGGCCGCCATGGCCGCGATGGAGGCCGAAGAGGAATGCGGCCAGCGCGTGCCGCTGATGCTGTCGATGACGCTCACCGATCTCGCTGGCCGCAACCTCTCCGGCCAGACGGTCGAGGCGTTCTGGGTCTCGGTGATGCACACCCGGCCGCTCACCATCGGGCTCAACTGCAGCTTCGGCGCAACGGAACTTCGCCCGCATGTGCAGACGCTTGCAGCCATCGCCGATGCGCCGATCCTGATCTATCCCAATGCGGGGCTGCCCAACGCCTTCGGCGGCTATGACGAGGCGCCGGATACGACGGCGGCCCTCGTTCGCGCCTGGGCAGAGGCCGGGCTCGTCAATGCCGTGGGCGGCTGTTGCGGAACAACGCCCGCCCATATTGCCCGCATGGTGGAGGTGGTTCGCCCGCTGCCGCCTCGTCGCCTGCCAGAGCCGTCGCCGGCCCTGCGCCTCGCTGGCCTCGAGGCCGCGGTCTTCGCATGAACCTCGGCCCGCCGCCGGCCATGGCCGCCCCGGATTTCGCGACCGCTGCGCAGCGCTTCGTCAATATCGGCGAGCGCACCAACGTCACGGGCTCGGCGCGATTCCGAAAGCTGATCGCAGCCGGAGACTATGCTGCCGCCCTCGAGGTCGCGCGCGACCAGGTGGAGAATGGCGCGCAGGTGATCGACATCAACATGGACGAGGGCCTGCTCGACAGCGAGGCGGCGATGGTCACCTTCCTGAAGCTGATCGCCGCCGAGCCCGACATCGCCCGCGTGCCGCTGATGATCGACAGCTCGAAGTTTTCCATCATCGAGGCCGGTCTCAAATGCGTGCCCGGCAAGGCGATCGTGAACTCCATCAGCCTGAAGGAGGGCGAGGCCGAGTTCCTGCGCCAGGCGCGAATCGTCAGGCGCCATGGCGCCGCCGCAGTGGTGATGGCCTTCGACGAGCAGGGCCAGGCCGATACCGCGGCCCGGAAGGTCGAGATTTGCGGTCGCGCCTATGACCTAATGGTTGCAGACGGATACCCGCCCTCCGACATCATCTTCGATCCCAACATCTTCGCCGTCGCGACCGGCATCGAGGAGCATGACCGCTACGCGCTCGATTTCATCGAGGCCTGCCGTGCCATCAAGGTCCGGTGCCCGCACGCGCGGATCTCCGGCGGGCTCTCCAACCTCAGCTTTTCCTTCCGCGGCAACGAAACGGTGCGCCGCGCGATGCACTCGGTGTTTCTCTATCATGCCATCCCCGCCGGGTTGGACATGGCGATCGTCAACGCCGGCCAGCTCGATGTCTACGAAAGTCTCGACCCGGAGCTGCGCGAGGCGGCGGAGGACGTCATCCTCGCGCGCCGGCCCGACGCGACCGAGCGGCTCATCACGCTCGCCGGTCGGGTCGGCAAGGGCACCCAGGCCGCTGCGAAGGAGACCTTGGCCTGGCGCGCACTTCCGGTCGGCAAGCGGCTCGAACATGCGCTGGTGAACGGCATTGACGCCTTCATCGTCGAAGACACCGAGGAAGCCCGGCTCCAGGCTCCGCGCCCCATCGCGGTGATCGAAGGGCCATTGATGGACGGCATGAATGTCGTTGGCGATCTGTTCGCCCGCGGCGCCATGTTCCTGCCACAGGTGGTGAAGTCGGCGCGTGTCATGAAGAAGTCGGTTGCCCATCTCGTCCCCTACATCGAGGCCGAGAAACAGGAAGGCGCGCGCGCCAAGGGCCGGATCGTCATGGCCACCGTCAAGGGCGACGTGCACGATATCGGCAAGAACATCGTCGGCGTCGTGCTGCAATGCAATAATTTCGAGGTGATCGACCTCGGTGTCATGGTGCCCTGGGCGCGGATCCTCGAAACCGCGCGGGAAACGCAGGCCGACATGATCGGCCTGTCCGGTCTCATCACGCCCTCGCTTGACGAGATGGTGACGGTCGCAACCGAAATGGAACGTGCCGGCATGCGCGTGCCGCTGCTGATCGGCGGGGCCACCACTTCGCGCGTGCACACGGCGCTGAAGATCGCTCCGGCCTATTCCGGCCCGACCGTGCATGTGCTCGACGCAAGCCGCGCCGTCGGCGTCTGTTCAACCCTCGTTTCCGACACTTTGCGCGAGCCATATGTGAGCGAGATTGCGCAGGAATATGAGGGGATACGCCTCCAGCGCTCTGGCGTCGTGTCAGATCTTGCCTCGCTGGACGAGGCCCGTGCGAATCGCCTCGCGATCGACTTTGCCGCCGAACCGCCCGTCCGGCCGGCGCAGACCGGCCGCTGGGTGTTCGAGGAGTGGCCGCTCGAACGCCTTGTTCCCTTCATCGACTGGACCCCGTTCTTCCGGGCATGGGAGCTGCATGGCACCTTTCCCGCGATCCTCGAGGACGCCGTGGTGGGGCAGGCAGCCCGAACGCTCTGGCATGATGCGCAGGCAATGCTGGAGCAGATTGTCGCCGAGAAATGGCTGACGGCGAAGGGCGTTGCGGCGATCTGGCCCGTTCGGCGGGAGGGCGATGATATCCTCGTCTTCGCCGACGAGACGCGCCAGGCTCCGGTCGCCCGCATGCCGATGCTCCGCCAGCAGGTGAAAAAACGCGCCGGGCGCGCGAACGACTGCCTTGCCGATCTTGTGTCACCGGAGGCGGATTGGATGGGCGGTTTCGCCGTCACCGCCGGCCACGGCATCGAGGCGAGGATCGCCGAGTTCCAGGCGGCGCATGACGATTTCTCCGACATCCTGCTGAAGGCGCTTGCCGACCGACTGGCCGAGGCGTTCGCGGAAGCGCTGCACTTCCATGTCCGCACGCAGCTCTGGGCGCACGAGCCGGCAGCCGAGCCGGACCATGCGGCCCTCATTCGCGAACAATATCAGGGGATCCGGCCGGCGCCCGGCTATCCGGCCTGCCCGGATCACAGCCTGAAGCCGCTGCTGTTCGATCTCCTGCGTGCGCCCGAGGCAACCGGCATCACGCTCACGGAAAGCTTCGCGATGCTGCCGACCGCGGCCGTTTCCGGCCTCTATTTCGCGCATCCGCGCGGGCGGTATTTCGGCGTCGCGCGGATCGGGGAAGACCAGCTTGCCGACTATGCCTCCCGGCGCGGTGTCAGCCTGGAGCAGGCGCGGCAGTGGCTGCGCCCGAACCTGGACTGAACCGGCCGGGAGGCGTCCCGCTTCAGAGGGTCGGGGGCGGGATTTCCTCGTCTGCCGGCGTGTCCTGCTGGTCTTCTGGCAACGTCTCGTCCGGCATCTCGCCCGGCTCCGGACTGGGCATCGGGTCTGGCGCCATGCCGGGTTCCGCCGGCTCAACCGGTGGTTCAGGCAGTTCCTGTGGAGGTGGCGCCGTCTCCTGCGCCGCGGCTGGCGACCCGGGGAAGAAAAAGCTGGCACTCATCATTGCAAGCCCCATGAAAAGGAGCAGGATATCGCGACCTGGCATCTTCAACATTCCTCGTTACGTCGGCCATTCATGGCGACGACTATTTCTATCGGCGCTTCCGTTTTTCCAGTCGACGCCCCATCCGACTGGACGTTGTCTTGCTGCGACCGCTGGAGACGCGTGTCGGCAAGGCGTGTTAACCAATCGATGAAGCGCGGCAGGCGTCCGCCGGTCAGATAGCCGAAAGTGGATTCGCCCGCGTCCAGCGCCAGAACGGCCGAGTCGCGGGCGCCGTTCCAGACAGATGCGCATCCACCAGCGCGATGACGGCGCGGGTGACGGTCGGCAGGTCGAGCGCGCGGGCATCCTCAAGCGTGAACCAGTCGATCTCGCCCAGCTCCCGGCTGTCGGTCGGTGCAAGGCTCACGAGGTGCCGCGCGTCCGCCATCAGGAATCGCGCGTCGAAGCGGCGGTGGCGGGCTGGCGGCGTGATCGCCCTGGCGATGTAGGAAAGCGGCGCAAGGTCGGGCGCAAGTCCGCGCTCCAGAAACGGAGCCCAGGCGGCGCCCCCTACGCTCCCACGAGCGCCGGAATCGCAGGCAACAGGCCGTGCCAGCAGCAGCCCGGCCTCCTCGTACGTCTCGCGAACCGCCGCCACGGCGAGCGCGCGTGCCAGCCGCGCGCGATCCTGTCGCGCCACGCGCCGGCTGTCGCCCAGCGCCTCGGCCGTTTCCGCTGACAGGTCAGCGCTCAGTGGCGCCCGATAGTCGGCGCGGTCCAGCCGGCCGCCCGGAAACACCCATTTGTCGGGCATGAACGCGTGGCCACCGGATCGCCGCCCCATCAGGATTCGGGGCTCGCTGCCATCGTGGCGGACGAGAATCAGCGTTGCAGCATCGCGGGGCCGGGCGGTGGGCATGGCCGGTTCTGGCGCGATTTCGGGCATTTGCGAAGTCTATCTTGCCTGGCGCCGGAATTCGCAGCTTGACCCAGCGGTGCCTGTGGATAAATTGCCGCCCGGTCGGATTTCAGGAGAATGGCATGCGGCGCAGCGAAGGCGGAAGCCCGCGCTGGCATTTGTGGGCAGCACTGCTCACCGGCATCGCCAGCGGCTATGGCCTGTTGCTGGGGCTGTGGCTGGCGTTCGCCTGAGGTCTCCAGCCAGCTCGCGATTGCTCCACCTTGCCCCAGCGCCTAAGCCGCGCGGATGACCGTTCATCTCCACGTGCGTGACCTTCCGGGAGACCTGTTCGCACCGGGTCCGATTGCCGTCGATACCGAGACAATGGGGCTCCATACGAGGCGCGATAGGCTCTGCCTCGTGCAGCTGTCGGACGGGCAGGGCGACGAGCATCTGGTCCGCGTCCTCCCGGGCGAGGCGGCGCCGGTCATGGCGGGCATTCTCGAGGATCCGGCGCGGCTCAAGCTCTTCCATTTCGCCCGGTTCGATCTCGCGGCGCTCCGGCACTGGCTCGGCATCCGCGTCACGCCGGTCTATTGCACCCGCACGGCGAGCTTGCTCGTCCGCACCTATACGGATCGTCATGGCCTCAAGGATCTTGCCCGAGAGCTTCTGGGCGTGGAGATTTCCAAGGCCCAGCAATCCTCCGACTGGGGATCGGCCGACCTGTCCGAGGCGCAGCTGGAATATGCCGCAAGCGATGTCCGGTTCCTGCATCGGCTGAGGGACGTGCTCGATAAGCGCCTGGCCCGGGAGGGGCGCACGGCGCTTGCCCAGGCCTGTTTCGATTTCCTGCCCGCCCGCGCCGAGCTCGATCTTGCCGGCTGGCCGGAAACCGACATCTTCGCGCATGGCTGATACAGCAAGCGTGCCGCTGGCAGACCGCCGCTCGGCCGCCGCGGAGGCCCGCCGCGAGGCCCGGCGCCAGGCGATGCTGCCGGGAAGCGCCCGCGACACCTGGATCTCGGTGCTGCGAGTCGCGCTTCCGGCTGCCGCGGTCATGCTGTTCGCCGTGATCCTGTGGCTGCCGCTCACGGCCAACCAGGAGTTCAGCTTCCTTCTTTCCAAGGACACGACTGCCGCTGCCGGAGAGCGGCTCTTGGCGCAGGAAGCGCGCTATCGCGGCGAGACCGACAATGGCGAACCGTTCGAGCTGCGTGCGGAGCGCGCGGTGCAGCAGACCAGCACCGTGCCTGTCGTGATGCTGACCGGGCTTTCCGCGCGGATCGAGCGCGCGGACGGCGAGGCGCGGGTGACGGCTCCTTCGGGCAATTACAACCTCGACACACAGATGATCGGGATCAGCGGGCCGGTGGAGGTGCGCAGCGAATCCGGCTTCTCGCTCGACAGTGCAGCGATCATCGTCGATCTCAATCGCCGCACCGTCACGACGGACGAGGCCGTCACCGGCGCCGTTCCGCTCGGAACCTTCCGGGCAGACAGTTTTGCGGCTGACATCGAGGGCCGCCGTGTCGTGATGGAGGGCGGAGTGCGCTTGCGGATGGCGCCGGGCAGCGGCAGGGGAAGCAGTTGATGCGCACAGCCATTGCCCTTCTCCTTCTGCTGGCCGTTCCGGCATCGGCGCAGACCCTCGCCGGCTCGGCCTTGCGCGGTCACAACACGCGCGCACCCGTCGATGTGAACGCAGATCGAGTGGAGGTGCTGGATCGGGAGAACCAGGCGCTCTTCACCGGAAATGTTCGGGTGGATCAGGGCAGTCTCACCCTGCAGTCCAACCGCATCCGCGTGCTCTATGATCGCGCGGGCGCCGGAGATCCGCAGATCCGGCGCCTCGATGCCGATGGGGCCGTGCGCCTCACCAGCCCGTCCGAGCAGGCGAGCGCGCGCTTCGCGATCTATGATGTCCAGCGGCGCCTCATCACGCTCATCGGCGACGTGCGCCTTTCCAACCCGGAAACCTCGGTGCGCGGCAACCGGCTGGTGATCGATCTGGACAGCGGCCGCTCCACCCTCGATGGTCGCGCCGGGGCCGGGCAGCCCGGCAGCCGCGTGCAGGGCCGCTTCACGGTCCCCCAGCAGCGGAACTAGAAGCCCCGAGCGGCCAGCCACTCCTTCACGACACCCACGGCCTCGGCCAGCTTTTCGGGCTGAAAGGCATAATAGTGGGTGGCGCCGGCGATCGTCACCAGCTGCTTGTCTTCCGCTGCGACCGCCCGGAACAGGCGCTCGGCGTGGCTCGGTGTGCAGGCATCGTCTGCCGAGTTGGAAACGACGAGCGTCGGCACATGACAGTCCGCACCGCAAGCGATTCCGTCGGCTTGCGAGGTGTCGAGACCCCATTGCGAGAGCCAGGAGCGAAGGGTCGAAAAGCGGGCGAGCCCGCCCGGCGCATCGTTGATGTGGCGCGGGTCGCCGAGATAGCAGCGGCCGGCCTCCCGGTCGTTCGGGTCGAGTGTCGGGTCCACCCAGCACGGGTCGGCCATGGTGCCGTGCACCACAAAGGCTCGCTCGGCATGCGGGCCATCCTCATGGCGGATATGGTCCAGCGTCTCCTGCGCCCAGGCGGTGATCCGGCGGTTGCGCGCCGCCTGCCGCGCACGAAACTCCGCCACCCAGTCCGCCGCAAAGGGCGGGGTGGCCGGGGGCGGATCCGCATAAAGGTTCCACGCTGGGTCCCGGTCGAAGGGGCTGGCCTCATCGGTGATCGAAGGATCAAGCCATTCGGTCAGGGTTCGCGCGCGGCTCACATGTGCTGCCAAGAGCAGCACGGCGTCGGCAGGCGGAATGTTGGAAAGGTCCACCGGATCGCCAGCAGACGTGGTGCTGATTCGTGGCCGCACGGCCTCGGACTGCACAAACAGCGACAGCGAACCGCCGCCCGACCAGCCGGCCAGCACGATCCGCTCATAGCCGAGCGCCGTGCGGGCATGCCGCATCCAGGCAGCGAGATCGACTGCCACCTTCTCCATGATCAGCGCCGAATCATTGTTGGGATAACGCGAGACGGCGCTGAGGCAGTGGACGCCGGCCGCCGCCAGCCCCATGGGCATGGGCAGATAGTGCATCAGCCCCATGGGGTGCATGAAGACGAGGAGCGTCTTCGACGGCGTCGGTGGCTTCAAGAGATGCCCCTGCAACGCTACAAGGCCGGCGATGCCGCCATAGGTGTCGCGCACGGTCACCTCCTCGCGGAAGACGAGGTGCAGCGGTTGCCGCTCGAAGCGGGTCATGGGCGCAGTTTCGCCTTCGCCTCCGCGGTGCGCGCCGTCCATTCGGCAAGGATGGTGCCGGCCTGTGCCTCCTCATGGGCAAGGATGGCGTCATGATCCGCCACGCGGGCGGTGATTTCCACCTGCAGGCCGTTGGGATCCCACATGTAGAGCGACTGCACGAAGCCATGGTCGATCGGGCCGAAGCTGTTCACGCCCCGTGCCTCCAGCCGAGCCTTCCACTCGGCCAGCGCCTCGGGCGAGCCGGCCTCGAAGGCGATGTGGCGGTCAAATCCGTGGGCGGGCCGGAAATGCTCCGGCCGGGCCGAATCGGGCGCGTCGAAGAAGGCGATGAAATTCCCGTCCGGCAGGCGGAAGAAGATGTGCACATAGGGGTGCGGCCTCCCGCTTCCCGGCTCTTCCTCGAATGCAAGCGCGGCTGCCACCGGAAGGCCGAGCACATCCTCATAGAAGGCGCGGGTCTCTTCGGCATCGCGGCAGCGGAAGGCGCTGTGGTGGATGCCGCTCAGTCGATCGGTCATGCCACTTTCTCCCGCGCGACGGCATGGCCCAGATAGCTGACGCTCCTGTCATCTGAAATGTGGAAGCCCTTTCCGGGCCGCCAGCTGAGGCCTGCAATCGCCTGCACGTCAAAGCCCGCCGCCTCCAGCTGTCCGGAAAGCTCGTCGGGCGTCAGGAACTGCTTCCAGTCATGCGCCCCCACGGGCAGCACGCGCAGGATCCGCTCTGCGCCGGTGATCATCACCGCATGGCTCAGCCCGGTGCGGTTGGGGGTGGAAAAGACGAGGAGTCCGCCGGGCTTCAGAAGCCGGTGCAGGCTGGCGAGGAACAGGGGCACATCGGCGACATGCTCCACCACCTCGAGGCAGGTCACCAGATCGAAGGCATGCGGCATCGCATCGGCAAGCATGTCCGCCTCGCCCTGCCGATAGTCGATGGCCAGGCCGGCCCCGCGCGCATGGTCGCGCGCGACCGCGACTGCTTCTCCCGAGGCATCGAGCCCGACCACCTCGGCGCCCATCCGCGCCAGCGGCTCCGCCACCAGGCCGCCGCCGCAGCCGACGTCGAGCGCCTTCAGGCCGGCGAGCACATGCCGGCTTCTGGGGTCGCGGCCGAAATGCGCGACTGCCGCATCACGGATATAGCCCAGCCGGGCCGGATTGATCCGGTGCAGCACGCGCGACGAGCCGTCCGGGTCCCACCATTCCGCAGCAAGCTTCGAGAACAGCGCAAGGTTGCGCCGGTCAACGGTGCCGCCAGGCGCCGGCTGCTTCGCGTCTGCGGCCACCTCAGCGGGCGGCGCCGGCAACGCGGATCCGGCGCTCCTCGCGATTTTCGGCTGCCCGCCACGCCGGCAGGCGGTACCAGCCCCGGGCCGACAAGGCCTCCAGCGGGGTGAACCGGCGCTTGTAGTCCATCCGCTCCGAGCCGCGCA
>JBKBXK010000018.1:11502-16872 GCA_046314095.1 Thermaurantiacus sp.
CCGAGATAGACATAGGGAAGGCCAACACCGGCCGCCCGCATCACATGGTCGAGAATGATGAAGGTGCCGAGTCCCTGCCGATCGGCCACATCGGTCTCGTAGAAGCTGTACACCATCGAAAGGCCGTCGGACTGCTTGTCGGTCAGGCAGGCACCGAGCAGCCGCCCAGGGCGGCCATCCACGGATGGCTCACGATACTCCACCACCACCGTGTCCACCGGCGAGGTCTCGATCATTTCCGCAAAATCATAGGCATCCATCGAGGCCATGCCGCCGCGCGGATGGCGGGCCTTCAGATAGGATTTCAGCAGCTGATACTGTTCCTCCGTCGCCCACGGATCGGCGGCCGCGACCTCGAGGTCGGCATGGCGCTTCAGCACCCGCCGTTGCGACGCCGTCGGCCGGAACTCCTCCGTCACCACCCGCACCGAGACACAGGCCGAACAGCCCTCGCAGGCCGGGCGATAGACGACATTCTGGCTGCGCCGGAATCCGATTCGCCCCAGCCCCTCGCTCATCCGTGCCGCGTCGCGGCCGCGCAGTTCGGCGAACACCTTCCGCTCCGTGCGGCCCGGAAGATACGGGCAGGGCGCGTCCGCGGTGATGAAAAAGCGCGGAAAGCGTGTTGGTTGGTCGGTCATCGCCCAACAGCTCCAAGCGTCCGGGCTTCCGTGCCCGGGCCGGATCGACCTCGAACATCAGACTGCCACGATTGTTCGAGCCTCTCTGCCGTCACACCTTCCTCGCTGATCCGGTCGCCGGGCCGGCCGGCGCACCATCGGAATGATGCACAAGCCGGGCGAGGCACGCAATGGCCCAAGCGGTCGCGTTTCGTCCCGGCAGGCTCTAACGGCCCGAACTGTCAGACGACTAGCGGAAAAGGGGGTTAATGCGGAAAAAAGCAGGTCCGGAACGGCTCAGGCCAGTTCCACCCTGCTCACCTCATATCCGGCGCCGCGCAGCGCCTCGATCAGCCGTTCCAGATGGTCGGGTCCGCGCGTCTCGCATTCGATATCGGTGATCAGCCCCTTGGCCGGAAGCCCGGTGAAGATGCGGTGATGCGAGACTTCGAGGATGTTGACCTGCTGATCGTTGAACACCCGCGCCACACCATAAAGCTGGCCGGGGCGGTCCTTCAGGCGAATCCGCAGCCGGGCGAGCCGCCCGGAGCGGGCAAGATCGCGCAGCAGCACGTTCGCAAGCAGGCGCGTGTCGATATTGCCTCCGCACAGCACCAGCCCCACCTTGCGCCCGCGGAACCGCCGCGGATGCGAGAGCATGGCCGCAAGACCTGCAGCGCCGGCACCTTCCACCACCGTTTTCTCTATCTCCAGAAGCAGGGCGACGGCCCGCTCCATGTCGCGCTCGGCAACCAGCAGAATGTCCTGCACATGCCGCTGCACCACCGGAATGGTCAGCGTGCCGGGCTGCTTCACGGCAATGCCCTCGGCCAGCGTCTCCCCGTCGCCCCGCAACGGCTCGCCCGAAACGGCCGCCTTCATCGAGGGGTAGAGCTCAGCCTGCACGCCCACGACCTCCACCTCCGGTCGCAACGCATGGGCTGCCACCGCGCAGCCGGAAATCAGCCCGCCGCCGCCGATCGGAACGAGGATTGTGTCGATCTCGGGCGCCTGGCGCAGCATCTCGAGGGCCACCGTCCCCTGCCCGGCCATGATGTGCGGGTCGTTGAAGGGGTGCACGAACACCAGCCCGCGCTTCTCCGCAAGCATGGTGGCGTGGGCATTCGCCTCCTCCAACGTCTCGCCGTGCAGCACCACATGTGCCTCGTGGCTCTCCGTCTGCTGCACTTTGGTGAGCGGGGTGAAGCGCGGCATCACGATAGTCGCCGGGATGTCCAGCCGCCGGGCGTGATAGGCAAGGCCCTGCGCATGGTTTCCGGCCGACATGGCGATCACGCCGCGCGCCCGCTCCTCGATCGAAAGCGAGAGCAGCTTGTTGAGCGCCCCCCGCTCCTTGTAGGCAGCGGTGAACTGAAGGTTCTCGAACTTCAGGAAGACGCGGGCGTCCACCAGGTCGCCGAGCGTCCGGCTCTCCAGGGTCGGCGTCTCCACCACCTGGCCGCGAATCGCAACCGCCGCCGCCTCGATGTCGGAAAAGGCGATCGCCAGCGGTTCCTCGGTTTCGTCTCGTGCGGTTGCCATCTGCCTGTCCGGTGGCGCTGGAAGCGGCCCGCCTAGACCAAAGCACTGGCGCTGGCCAGAGACGCCGGATAGGCGGAGCCGCCATGTTCCCGCGTCTCCTCGCCCTCTGTCTTGCGCTGCTTCTCGCCGCGGTGCCGGCAACGGCCGGCCGCACATTGATCGTCAACGCCAATGGCTACATGCTGGAAGCCAATGGCGGGGTGCGGAAGTTCGCCCACATCTTCATCGGCGAGGATGGCCGGGTGCTCGCCACGCTCCCGGCCGGAAGCGCCGAACCGAAACTTGTCGCCGGAGACTTCCGGCAAGACATGAGAGGCCGGGTGCTGATGCCCGGCCTGATCGATGCCCATGGCCATCTGATGGGCCTCGGCTTCGCGCTTCGCCAGCTCGACCTCTCCGGAACATCATCGCTTGCCGAGGCGCAGGCCGCGATCCGCGAGGCGGCCGGGCGCAGCGGCGAATGGGTCACCGGCCGCGGCTGGAACCAGCTGCGCTGGGGAATGGAGGCCTTTCCCACCGCGGCCGATCTCGACGCCGCGACGGGCAACAAGCCGGCCTGGCTGGTGCGGGTGGATGGCCATGCCGGCTGGGCGAACACGGCCGCGCTGAAGGCAGCCGGCATCACCCGGTCTGCGAAGGATCCGCCCGGCGGGCGGATCATCCGCGATGCCGCCGGCAACCCCACCGGCGTCCTCATCGACAAGGCGATGGACCTGGTCGCCACCCGGGTTCCGGCGCCCAGCCCGCTGGAGCGCGAAAAGGCGCTGGAAGCCGCGCTCGAACATCTGGCGTCCGTCGGCATCACCGGCATCCACGACATGGGCACGACGCCTGTCGACTGGAACCTGTTTCGCGCTTTTGGCGACGAAAGCCGTCTCACGGCCCGTGTGACGGCCTATGCCGACGGGCTCGAGGCGATGGAAGCGATCGGCCCCGTCCGGCCAACACCCTGGCTCTATGCCGAACGGCTGCGACTCCAGGGCGTGAAGCTCTATGCCGATGGCGCGCTTGGCTCTCGCGGCGCCTGGCTGAAGGCCCCCTACGCCGACGAGCCGGGCACGCGCGGCCTTCGCTTTCACGATGATACGCGCCTGCGAAACCTGATGAGCCGGGCCAATTTTGTCGGCTACCAGCTTGCCGTCCACGCCATCGGCGATGCCGCAAACGCCCAGGTGCTCGATGCCTTTGCCGAGCTTCTGCCAACCTATGGCGCGGCGCTGCGCAACCGGATCGAGCATGTGCAGGTGCTCGATCCAGCCGATTTCGGCCGCTTCAAGGAGCTTTCGGTGATCGCCTCGATGCAGCCGATCCATGCCGCCTCCGACCGGTTGATGGCCGAGGCCCGCCTCGGCCCCGATCGGCTTCAGGGCGCCTATGCATGGCGTTCGCTGTGCCAGGCCGGCGCCCGGCTTGCCTTCGGCTCCGACACGCCCGTCGAGCCCGCCAACCCGTTTCTCGGCATTCACGCGGCCGTCACCCGTCGCGACGCCGATGGAAATCCTCCGGGCGGCTGGCGACCGGAGGAGCGGCTCACGCTCACCCAGGCGATCGCTGGCTTCACCATCGATGCCGCATACGCGGGCAAGATGGATGGCAGGGTCGGAACGCTGGCACCCGGCGCCTGGGCCGATTTCATCGTCCTCGACCGCGACCCCTTCGAAGTCGCACCCGACGAACTTGCGAACGTGCGCGTGCTGGAAACCTGGCTTGCCGGCCGCCGCGTCTGGATCAGGCCAGAGGCGCAGGGGCCGGCGCTTCGACCCTGATCCGTGCCGCTCCGGGCTCCAGCCCGGCTGCCAGCCGCGCGACGATGGCCTCGGCCACCGTCTCCGGCCCTTTCAGCGTGGCGGCATCCTCGCCGGGGAACGCGCGCGCGCGCATCTGCGTTCGCGTGGCGCCCGGGTCGACAATGAGGGCACGAACGCCGAGCGCCCGCATCTCGTCGGCATAGGTCTCAACAAGGTTCTCCAGCCCCGCCTTCGACGCTGCATATGGCCCCCAATAGGCGCGGCCTTCGCGCCCCACCGAGGAGGTGATGGCGACAAGGTCCGCCGGCCGGGCGCGGCGCAGCATCGGGTCAAAGGCCCTGATCAGCCGCCACTGGGCAACCAGGTTGAGCGCGATGACGCTTTCGAACTCCTTCGGGCTTGCATGCGCGAGCGGCGAAAGCGTGCCGAGCGTTGCCGCGTTGAGCACCAGGATGTGCAGCGCATCCCACCGCCCGGCGATCGCCTGCGCCAGCCGGTCGATGTCCTCACCCTTGGCAAGGTCCAGGGGCGCAATGGTGGCGGTGCCGCCAGCGGCGTGGATCGCGTCCTCCGTCTCGACGAGGCCGCCTTCGGTGCGCGCGGTCAGGATCACGTGCGCGCCCGCACCTGCAAGCGCCCGCGCCGTTTCGGCGCCGATGCCCCGGCTCGCGCCCGTCACCAGCGCAACCTTCCCTTCAAGCGGCCGGCTCATCGCCGCGCCCCCGGCACCAGCTGCAGCTGCGCCACCGGCGAGGCGCCCTCGATGTCGGTCAACCGGGTCGGATAGTCGCCGGTGAAGCAGGCGTCGCAGTGCGTCGGCGCCGCGTTGTCCCGCCCCGGCTCGCCAAGCGCGCGATAAAGGCCGTCGATGGAAAGAAACGCGAGGCTGTCCACCCCGATGAACTGGCGCATCGGCTCCTCTTCCAGCTGGGCTGCCAGAAGCTTCGAGCGTTCCGGCGTGTCCACGCCATAGTAGCAGCTGTGCCGGGTGGGCGGGCTTGCAACGCGCAGATGCACCTCACGCGCGCCGGCCTCGCGCAGCATCTGCACGATCTTGACGGACGTGGTGCCGCGCACCACCGAATCGTCGATCAGCACCAGCCGCTTGCCCTCGATCAGGCCGCGGTTGGCATTGTGCTTCAGCTTCACCCCCAAATGCCGGATGGAATCGCCCGGCTGGATGAAGGTGCGGCCCACATAGTGGCTGCGGATGATGCCAAGCTCGAAGGGAATGCCGCTCGCCTGCGCATAGCCGATCGCCGCCGGCGTTCCGGAATCGGGAACCGGCACCACCATGTCGGCCGCGACCGGCGATTCGGCGGCCAGCTCCGCACCGATGCGCTTTCGCACCTCATAGACCGAAAGATTGCCGTCGAAGCTGTCGGGCCGGGAAAAATAGACATGCTCGAAGATGCACGGCCGCGCCTGGCGGGGCGCAAAGGGTGTCAGCGAGTTCAGCC
>JBKBXK010000019.1:0-332 GCA_046314095.1 Thermaurantiacus sp.
CGATGGGCGTATTGTGCCCTCCATAGGTGACAGAGAAGCGGCCCCCCTCGCGCGCGTCGTTCAGCTGGAAGTTGATGACGCCGGCGATCGCATCTGACCCATACTGGGCGGCAGCGCCGTCGCGCAGCACCTCGATGCGCGCGATGGCGGATGAGGGAATGAGGTTGATATCGGCCGCCGAGGTGCCACGGCCCACCGAGCCGTTGATGTTGAGGAGTGCGGAGACGTGCCGGCGCTTGCCGTTGACGAGCACCAACCTCGGGTGTGGGCCGAGGCCGCGAAGCGTCGCCGGGCGGGTGGTGTCCGTTACGTCGGTGGTGGTGGGGTGCGGG
>JBKBXK010000019.1:342-16407 GCA_046314095.1 Thermaurantiacus sp.
GGGAAGTTGAAGGAGGGCACAAGGTCACGCAGCGCACGGGCCGTTTCGGTAAGGCCGGTCTGCTGAAGCTGCTGCGCCGATACGACATCGATCGGCACCGGGCTGTCCGCGACCGTCCGGTCCACGCGCCGGGTCCCGGTGACGATGATCTGGTCACCCGCCTCCAGGGCCGCCGTTGTCTCGGCCTGAGCGAGGAGAGGCGCCGGAAGGACGGTGAGCGAGGAAAGCAGCGCAGCGCGCAGCGAATGTCGGATCATCACGAGCAAGCGACTCCTGATTGCAAGGTTTTGTCGCGGAACATGCTTATCTGATTGGCAATCACAATCCCGGAAATGAGAGGATTAAGAAAACTGCCCAAGACTGTGGCAGGCCTGTAACACTCCCGTCATTGCGATTCTGGTAGGCCACAGCCATGCGCCTCTTCTCCTATTTCCGCTCCACCGCGTCCTGGCGGGTCCGCATCGGCCTGCACTGGAAGGGCCTGGCCTATGAAACCGAGGCACTGGACTTGCGGACTGGCGTGCAGGCTGAAGCGGGCTGGCGGGCGCGCAATCCGCAGGGCTATGTGCCGGCGCTCCAACTCGACGACGGCACGCTTCTCACCCAGTCGCTCGCCATCCTGGAGTGGCTGGAAGAGAGCCACCCCGCGCCGCCACTGCTCCCCGGCGACCGGTTGGCACGCTCCGAGTCACGCAGCCTTGCCCTTATCGTCGCCGCCGACATTCACCCGATCCAGAACCTGAAGATCCTGGCACGCGTTGAAGCACTGGCCGGGGCCGAGGCTGCGCGCGAATGGGCGGGGACCGTCATTGCCGACGGGCTGGCGGCCTATGAAACGCGGGTTGCCGGGAAGAGCGGCCCGTTCAGCCTTGGCGCCGAGCCTACGCTCGCCGATATCTGCCTCGTGCCACAGCTCGCCAACGCCCGGCGCTTCGGCGTCGACCTGGCACCCTTCCCGCGCATTCGGGGCATTGAGGATGCGTGCGAGGATCTGCCTGCATTCGCCGCTGCGCGGCCAGAGGCACAGCCGGACTTCGACGCCTGAGCTGTCCGGGCTGGCCAGAGTTGCCGGCTCAAAGGTGGCCGAGCGCGCGGAGGCTCGCATGCCCGGTGCGGCCGATCACCACATGATCATGCACCACGATCCCCAACGGCCGCGCTGCCTCCTGGATCGCGCGGGTAATCGTGACATCGTCGCGGCTCGGCGTCGGATCGCCGGATGGATGGTTGTGCACCAGGATGAGGGCGGTGGCCTGCAGTTCCAGCGCCCGCTTCACCACTTCGCGCGGATAGACCGGCGCCTGGTTCACCGTGCCGTCGCCCATGCGTTCGTCGCGGATCAGCATGTTGCGGTTGTTCAGGAAGAGGACCCGGAACTCCTCGGTGAGTTCATGCGCGAGGCGCGCGTGAAGATAGTCGACCGCGTCCTCAGCCACCTGCCCGCCGGGATGCCGCTCCAGATAATCGGCAACCGCTTCGATGCTGGAGAAGGCCGGCCGCGTGCTGGCCTTCCGCGCCAATGAGCGGATCGCGCAGGCGTGCGTGAACTTCAGCGCCATGACGGCCGTTTCCCCGAGCCCGGGCATGCGCGACAGCTCCGCTGGATCCGCAGCCAACAGGGTAGGCAGATCGCCGAACTCGGCAATCAGCTTCTTCGCAAGCGGCTTGGTATCCCGCCGCGGAATGGCAAGCGCCAGCACATATTCCAGAAGCTCGTAATCATGAAATCCATCCGGCCCGCCCTCGCGGAACCGCTGCCGCAGGCGGTCGCGGTGCCCGGCCTTTTGCGCCGGATCGTCCTGCGGGGCGCCACACGTCTGCCCCGCCACCCGCGCTCCCACCCCGGTCGCCGGCTCAGACGGAATAGGGCGGCTGGGCGAGGCCGCCGGGCGAGCTTGTGAAGACCTCGCAACCATCAGCCGTGATGCCGATCGAATGCTCGAACTGTGCCGAGAGCGAGCGATCGCGCGTTACCGCCGTCCAGCCGTCAGGCAAAATCTTGCTCTCCGCCCGGCCAAGATTGATCATGGGCTCGATGGTGAAGAACATGCCGGGACGCAGCTCGGGCCCCTCGCCCGGCCGGCCTGCATGCACGACATTGGGCGGCATGTGGAAGCGCCGCCCCAGCCCATGCCCGCAGAAATCCCGCACCACTGACATGCGATGCTTCTCCGCGTGTGCCTGTATCGCATGGCCGATTGCGCCCAGCCGGTTGCCCGGGCGCGCCTGCTCGATGCCAAGCATCAGGCATTCATAGGTGACTTCGACGAGCCGACGCGCCTTCAGCGGCGGCTCGCCAACGAAAAACATGCGGCTCGTATCTCCATGCCAGCCGTCGAGCACAACGGTCACGTCGATGTTCACGATGTCGCCCTCGCGCAGCGGCTTGTCGGCGGGGATGCCATGACAGATGACGTGATTGATGGAGGTACACAGCGAATGGCTGTAGCCCCGGTAGAAAATCGTCGCAGGCACCGCGCCGCGGGCCAACACGAAGTCATGTGCCAGCCGATCCAGCGCCAGCGTCGTCACCCCGGGCTGCACATGGGGCACCAGCATATCGAGACATTCCGCGGCCAGCCGGCCAGCCGCCCGCATCCCTGCAAAATCCCCGGCATCGTGGATGACGATGCGGTCCTCGCGCTCGATTGTGCTCATGGTCTGGCCATGGATTTAGGCCCGGGTTCCGATTAGGGCAATGGCATGACGGAGGCAGCCTCGACGCGCAGCAACCCGGATCGCGTATGGACCGCGGCCCTGGTGATCATCGGCGACGAGATCCTGTCGGGCCGCACGATTGAAGCCAATCTTCCGACTCTGGCGCGATGGCTGAACCTGCAGGGCATCCGCCTGATGCGAGCCGAGGTGGTTCCGGACGATAGGGGCGCGATCGGCGCGGCAGTGACGACAGCGCTCGGTGCCCACGACTATGTTTTCACGACTGGCGGCATCGGGCCTACGCACGACGACATAACGGTCGATGCCATCGCCGCCGCCCTGCGACTGAACGTGGTCGTTCATCCGGACGCGGAGGCGCGCCTGAGAGCCCATTACGGGGACCGCATCACCCCGGCGCGGTTGCGCATGGCGCGGGTACCGGAAGGCGCGGACCTTATCGAGAACCCGGAAACGGGCGCTCCCGGCATCCGGTTGGGGCGACTCTTCATACTCGCTGGCGTGCCCACGATCATGCAGGGCATGCTTGCGGGGCTCGAAGGGCGGCTGGAGGGGGGGCGGCCGGTTGCCTCGGCAACGCTGGGCGCCTGGTGCGCCGAAAGCGCGGTTGCCGATATTCTCGCCCGGGTGCAGAACAGTTTCGACGGCATCCAGATCGGCTCCTACCCCTTTTTCCGGACCGATGGCGGACGGCTGGTGACGGGAGCCAACTTCGTTCTTCGATCCGTCGATGATACCATGCTCGCAGAGGCCATGGCGTCGCTTCGCCGCGCACTGGCCGAAGCCGGGATCGAGGCCGTGGAGGGCGAGATATGACCAGCATCCGGATCATCCTCGTTGCGCTCCTTGCAGTCGGCCTGACGGTCCTTGCCGTTCTCAACTGGCAAACGGTGACTCTGAGCCTGGGCGGCGGAACCGAGGTGGATATCAAGCTCCCGATATTCGTCGCCGGCCTGCTCCTGATCATTGCCGGGCCAATGTGGATGCTCGGTTTCACGCGCCGGAAGCTTCTGGAGCGAAAGATCGAGAAGCTGAAGGGCCAGCTTGAAAAAGCCGTTGCGGAGCTTGCGCAAGCCCGGATCGAGCTCTTGCGGCCGCCGTCCGCAAACCCGGTTGTTCCGCCTGCGCCCGACACGTTGCCCGAAGCAAGCAAGCCGGAGTCGGGCCAGGAAGAGCGGCTGCCGCCGCAGGCGATTCCGCAGCCGGCGCCGCCGCCAGGCACCTGAGTGGCAGCGAACCCGGTTTTTGTGGCGCTGGACACGGCGGATCCGGCGCAGGCCCTGGCGCTGGGCCGATCGGTTGCGCCACATGTCGGCGGGCTGAAACTGGGGCTCGAGTTCTTCTTGGCGAACGGCCCAACGGGCGTGCGCGCGGTGGCGGCCATCGGGCTGCCCCTGTTTCTCGACCTCAAGCTCCACGATATCCCGAACACGGTCGCGGGAGCGCTTGCTGCCCTAGCGCCGCTTGAGGTCGCCATCGTGAACGTCCATTCCGGCGGCGGCCGCGCCATGCTCGAAGCAGCGCGCGCAGCCTGCGCACCCGCAACCAGGCTGATCGCGGTCACCATCCTGACGTCTCTCGACGATGCAGACCTCGGCGCCATGGGCGTGGCCGATGGCACCAGGGCCCAGGTAGACCGGCTGGCCGCGCTTGCGCGCGCTGCAGGGCTTGATGGCGTGGTCTGTTCCGGAGCGGACGTAGCGCGCCTGCGCGCACAATGGGCGGACGCGCTTCTCGTCGTGCCGGGCCTCCGGCCGCCAGGCGGGGCTCACGGCGATCAGAAGCGGGTGATGACTCCCAAGGAGGCCTTGGCTGCCGGTGCCTCGATCCTTGTGATCGGCAGGCCGATTACCGGCGCGGCAGACCCGGCCGCTGCTGCCGCTGCCATCGCCGACGCGCTTGGAACATGAGCGTCGCCGTCAAGATCTGCGGCCTCAAGACGCCCGACGCCGTTTCCACGTCAGTCACCTGCGGCGCGGTGGCTGTTGGATTTGTCCATTTTGCCCCCTCCCCGCGCCACGTCGCGCCGCAAACAGCCGCGGCGCTGGCAACAGAAGTGCCGCGCAGTGTCATCAGAGTCGCCGTTCTGGTGGATCCTGACGATGCACTGGTCGATGCGGCCGCCGCCTACGCCCAGGTGCTGCAGTTGCACGGTGGGGAGGACCCCAAGCGGGTTGCCGAGGTCAGGGCACGCACCGGCTGCGCCGTCTGGAAGGGCGTGGGGGTTGCGACCGCCACCGATGTGGCGCGGGCCGTGGCCAGCCATGCCGAAGTCGCGGACCGGCTGCTCCTCGATGCGCGGCCTCCGCAAGGCGCACCCCTTCCCGGCGGCAATGGGCTCGCGTTCGATCCCGCCATCCTTGCCGGCATCGCGCTGCCGCCGGGGTGGATACTTTCCGGTGGCCTGGAAAGCGGGATGGTGGCGGCGGCCGTCCGTGGCACCGGCGCCACGATGGTGGATGTTTCATCGGGCGTGGAATCCTCCCCGGGAGTGAAATCGCTTGAAAAGATCGCGGGCTTCCTTGAAGCGGCGGCCCGTGCCTGAAACGCTGCAGATGGAACGGCCGGCAAGCCTTCGCGCCGGGCCGGACGCCGGGGGCCATTTCGGGCCTTTCGGAGGTCGCTATGTCGCCGAAACACTCATGCCGCTCATCCTTGAGCTGGAGGCGGAATATCGGCGCGCCAAGGCCGACCCGGCATTCGATGCGGAGTTCGCGCATCTGCTGACGCACTACGTCGGCCGCCCAAGCCCGCTTTACTTCGCCGAGCGGCTGACGGCGCGGCTGGGTGGTGCGAAAATCTACCTCAAGCGAGACGAGCTGAACCACACGGGCGCACACAAGATCAACAACTGCATCGGCCAGATCCTGCTCGCCCGGCGCATGGGCAAGACCCGGATCATCGCCGAAACCGGCGCCGGCCAGCACGGGGTGGCAACCGCGACAGTGGCGGCGCGCTTCGGCCTTCCGTGCGTTGTCTACATGGGCGCACGCGATATCGAGCGGCAGGCGCCCAACGTGTTCCGCATGAAGCTGCTCGGCGCCGAGGTCCGCCCCGTGACCTCCGGCTCGCAGACCCTGAAGGACGCGATGAACGAGGCGCTGCGCGACTGGGTCACCAATGTCGCCGACACCTTCTACATCATCGGCACCGCCGCCGGCCCGCACCCCTATCCGGAGCTGGTCCGCGATTTCCAGTCCGTGATCGGCGAAGAGGCAAAGACCCAGATGCTGGACCGTGAAGGGCGGTTTCCCGACATGTGCGTGGCGGCTGTGGGCGGCGGGTCCAATGCGATCGGCCTTTTTCATCCCTTCCTCGATGCTCCGGTCGAGCTTGTTGGGGTGGAGGCCGCCGGCCGTGGCATCGAAAGCGGCGCGCACGCTGCATCCCTCTCAGCCGGGCGCCCCGGCGTTCTGCACGGCAACAAGACCTATCTGCTGCAGGATGCCAACGGGCAGATCCAAGACGCGCACTCGATTTCCGCAGGCCTCGACTATCCGGGCATCGGGCCGGAACATGCCTGGCTGAAGTCGATCGGCCGGGTGCGCTACGAAAGTGTGACCGACAAGGATGCGCTGGCCGCATTCCGGCTTCTTGCCGAAACCGAGGGGATTCTCCCCGCCCTGGAGCCGGCGCACGCACTGGCTCTTGTCGCGCGCGAGGCACCGGCGCTGGACCGATCGAAGCTTCTCCTGATGAATCTCTGCGGGCGCGGCGACAAGGACATCTTCACCGTCGCCGAGGCTCTGGGCGAGACGCTGTGAGCGATCGTCTGGGGGCCACTTTCGCGCGCGCTTGTAGCGAGGGCCGGGCCGCGCTCGTCACCTTCGTGTGCGGGGGTGACCCGTCGCCCGATCTGACGTCGCCCATCCTGGATGCGCTGGTGGCGGGCGGCGCAGACATTATCGAGCTCGGCGTGCCGTTCACCGACCCGATGGCCGACGGGCCGGCGATCCAGGCTGGCAACATCCGGGCGCTGGGTGCGGGCGTGACACTGCCCAAGCTTCTGGAGGAAGCGCGCACCTTCCGCGCCCGGCATGCCGAGGTGCCGCTGGTACTGATGGGCTATCTGAACCCGATCCTTGCCATGGGCGCGGAGTGCTTCGCCGACGCCGCAGCAGCCAGTGGTGTGGATGGCGTTATCGTGGTCGACATGCCGCCCGAGGAATCGCAGGAGCTGCTCCCCCATCTCCGGCGCGCCAGGGTGCACCTGGTGCGCCTCGCCACACCGACGACCGACGCGGCGCGGTTGCCGGCGGTGCTCAATGGGGCGTCGGGCTTTCTCTATCATGTGGCGGTCGCCGGCGTGACCGGAGCGGGCAGCGCGGCCGAGGCCGAGATCGCCGCGGCCGTCGCCCGGCTTCGTGCAGCGACAGACCTTCCCGTCGCCGTCGGCTTTGGCGTGCGCACCCCCGAACAGGCCGCTGCAGTCGCGCTTCATGCCGATGCCGTGGTCGTAGGCTCGGCACTCGTCGATGCCATTGGGGCCGCGCACGCGCGCCAGTCGAACGACATTCCGGGCGAGGCGGAGAAGCTCACGGCAGCCCTCGCTGCTGCTGTCCGCGCTGCGCGCAAGCGGCACGCGGCATGAGCTGGCTCACCAAATCCCGCGCGCGCCTGACCCAGTTTCTCGGCAAGCGTGATACGCCGGACAACCTCTGGACCCGCTGCCGCGAATGCGGTGCCATGCTCTACACCAAGGAGTTCGAGGCCAATCTCTCCGTGTGCCCCGAATGTGGCCACCACGAACGGCTGCGCGCCGCACAGCGCTTCGCCATGTTGTTCGACGATGGCCGCTTCGAGCGGATTGCGACACCGAGCCCAACCGAGGATCCGCTGCAGTTCCGGGATTCCAAGCGCTATCCGGATCGGCTGAAGGCCGCGCGAGCGGCGACGGGCGAGCAGGACGCGCTGCTGGTTGCCAGAGGCGAGGTGGCCGCAGTGCCGACCGTGGTCGGCGTGCAGGATTTCGCGTTCATGGGCGGATCCATGGGGATTGCCGTCGGCGCGGCCTTCATCGCCGGCGCGCGCGCCGCGATCGGGATGCGCGCACCCTTCGTGCTGGTTGCAGCCGCCGGCGGCGCCCGGATGCAGGAAGGCATCCTCTCCCTGATGCAAATGCCGGCCAGCACCGTTGCCCGCGCCGAGCTGAAGGAGGCAGGCCTCCCCTATATCGTCATCCTCACCGACCCGACGACCGGCGGCGTCACGGCCAGTTACGCGATGCTCGGCGACATCCACATCGCAGAGCCCAATGCGCTCATCGGCTTCGCCGGACAGCGGGTCATCGAATCGACCATCCGCGAGAAACTGCCACCGGGATTCCAGCGCGCCGAATATCTGCTCGACCATGGGATGGTGGACATGGTGGTGCCTCGCCACGAGCTGAAGGAAACGCTGGGCCGGCTGCTGCGCCTGCTGATGAAGCTTCCGCCACTGGCCGATGCGGCAACCTCTGCGGATACCGCGGCGTGAGCACTGCCCCGGTCGATCAGGGCCGCCCGCCACCGCCCCTGGATTTCGCCCGCTCCGAAGATCCGGTGCTCGACCGGTTGCTGCTCGCCGCAAGTGCACACCCGATCCGTGCCAAGGATATCCGGCTCGACCGGATCGAGCGACTGCTGGCAAGGATGGCCAGCCCGCATCTGAAGCTCCCGCCCGTGTTCCACGTCGCCGGCACCAATGGCAAAGGGTCAACTGTCGCTTTCCTGCGCGCCGCACTGGAAGCTGCCGGCCACCAGGTGCATGTCTTTACCTCGCCGCATCTCGTGCGGGTGAACGAGCGGATACGGGTCGCAGGCCGGCTGGCATCCGACGCGGAGTTCGCCGACGCGCTTGCCGAGGTGTTGCGCTTCAACGCCGAGCAGCCGCTTTCCTTCTTCGAGGCGGTGACTGCGGCCGCCTTCCTGCTGTTCGCTGCCATCCCGGCTGACGCGTGCGTGCTCGAGGTCGGCCTCGGCGGTCGGCTGGATTCAACCAATGTCGTGCCACGGCCGGCTGTCACCGGAATTGCCAGCCTGGCGCTCGACCATGTCGCGATCCTGGGGCCGACGCTCCGCCACATCGCTGCGGAGAAGGCCGGCATCGCCAAGAAGGGCGTGCCGCTGGTGACCCAGCACTACCCGCCCGCGGTCGCGGCAATGGTGGCCGAAACCGCGATCCCCAAGGGCGCGCTCTTGTGGCCCCGGCGCGAGGTCTGGGATGTCACCATGGGGGACGGCGACCTGCTTCTCCGCGCGCCGCTGGATGGCGACCCGCTGCGCCTGCCGCTTCCGGCGATGAGCGGCGCGCACCAGCGGGACAATGCCGCGCTCGCCCTTGCAATGCTGAAAGCGCAGGCGCTGCTCTCCGTTCCGGAGTCGGCGCTCCGCTCGGCAATGCTTTGGGCGCAGTGGCCGGCGCGGCTGCAGCAACTGCGCGACGGGCCGCTGCTTGCGCTCCTGCCGCGCCGCTCCGAGCTGTGGGTGGATGGCGGCCACAATCCGGCAGCCGCTCGCGCTCTTGGCGCCTGGCTCTCCGGCATGCCGCCGCTTCCCGTCCGGATCGTCGCCGGTATGATGGCCGCCAAGGACCATGCCGGCTTTCTCTCCGGCCTGCCACGCGACGCCGAGCTGGTTTCGGTGCCGATCCCGGGTCATGCCAGCGTGCCGCCGGACGCGCTGGCCAGCGAGGCGACCCGGCTGGGCTTTCGCGCCCGAACCGCCACCGACCTTCAGGACGCGCTCCTGGAGATCACGGAACCAACCCGTGTTCTCGTCACCGGCTCCCTGCATCTCGCGGGCGAGCTGCTGCGCCAGAACGGCCCGCTGCCGACCTGAGCCTCGGCCTCAGATTCCCTGCTCTGCGCGGAAGGCGCGCCAGCGAGCGACATTGGCCTGGTGCTCGGCATAGGTGCGCGCAAACACATGCCCTCCCGAGCCGTCGGCCACCATGAACAGATAGTCGTGTGGCTCCGGATCGAGCACTGCGGCGATGCTGTCCCGGCCCGGGTTCGTGATCGGCCCCACGGGCAGGCCCGGCCGCACATAGGTGTTGTAGCCGGTGTCGGCCTGCAGTTCCGAACGGCGGATGCGCCGCCCAAGCGGACGCCCCTGGGTGACAGGATAGATGACGGTCGGATCCGCATCGAGCTTCATGCCGGCGCGAAGGCGATTGGTGTAAAGGCCTGCCACCCGCCGGCGTTCGGCAGGCAAGGCCGTTTCCTTCTCGACGATCGCGGCAAGGATGATTGCCTCCTCCGGCGTCGTCACGGCGCTGCGCTCGGTCCGCTTTGGCCAGAGCTCTTCGAGCGTGCGTTCCATTCCAGCCTGCATCCGCGCAAGCACGGCCGCGCGTGCCTCGCCAGGCCGATAATCCCAGGTCGCAGGAAGCACCGAGCCCTCGGGCGGCACCGCCGCTTCTCCCTGGAGCCGTTCGGCCGCCATCAAGCGCTCGTGAACGAGGACGCTGGGCAGTCCTTCCGGGATCAGCAGACGGAGCGTGAGCACCTCGCCGCGTTGCATCTTGGCAAGGATTGCACCCCAGCCACTTCCCGCCTCCACCTGGTAGGTTCCCGGCTGGATGGCGCCGCCGCCGCCGAACAGCCGCGCCATCGCCTCGAAGGCGGTTGCGTCCTCCACAAGCCCGGCTCCGGCAAGAATACGCGCCGCCTGACGCAGTGACGCTCCTTGCGGGATGGTCACCTCGACAAGGGCCGCCTCTGGCTGCGGGGCACGCTGCCAGATCGTGGCCGACCATGTCGACAGCGCCACCAGGCCGGCGACCGCAAGCAACGCGCCCCAGATCATCCAGCGCGGACCGCGCCCACGGCCGGCGGCGGTTTCCCGGCTCACGGCCTTCGAAAAATGATGGTCGCGTTGGTGCCGCCGAACCCGAAGCTGTTGTTGAGCGCAGCGCGAACCTCGCGTTCACGCGCCTGGTGGGGCACCAGGTCGATGCCCTCGCTGCCCTCGCATGGATTGTCGAGATTGAGGGTCGGCGGCACGACCCCATCCTGCATGGCCAGAAGGCAGAAGATTGCCTCGACCGCGCCGGCACCGCCCAGGAGGTGGCCGATGGCAGACTTTGTGGAGGACATCGAGACGTGCTCGGCCGCCGGGCCGAAGAGCCGCTTCACAGCACCAAGCTCGATCTCGTCGCCAAGCGGCGTCGAGGTGCCGTGCGCGTTCACATAGTCGATCTCGTCCGGGTTCATGCCTGCACGATGCAGCGCGCGCTGCATGGCAAGATAGCCGCCGCGGCCTTCGGGATGTGGCGCTGTCACATGATAGGCGTCGCCCGACATGCCATAGCCAACAAGCTCTCCGTAGATGGTCGCGCCGCGCCGCTTCGCGCGCTCATACTCCTCGAGAACGACGACTCCTGCACCCTCGCCCATCACGAAGCCGTCGCGATCGCGATCCCAGGGTCGGCTCGCCTTCTCGGGCGCATCGTTGAAGCCCGTGGAAAGCGCGCGAGCCTGTGCAAACCCGGCGATGCCGAGCGGGCAGATCGCACCTTCACAGCCGCCGGCCACCATGACGTCAGCGTCGTCGAGCGCGATCATCCGCGCGGCATCGCCCATGGCATGCGCGCCCGTTGAACAGGCCGTCACGACTGCGTGGTTCGGACCCATCAGGCCATAGCGAATCGAAACCTGACCGGAGACCAGGTTGATAAGCCGGCCATGCACGAAGTGCGGGCTCACCCGCCGATGCCCCCGCTCGTGAAGAGTGATGGATTCCTCGGCAATCCCGCCCAGCCCGCCGATGCCGGAGCCAATAAGAACGCCGGCGCGCAGCCGCTCCTCCTCGCTCATGTCGGTGAGGCCGGCGTCTTCCAGGGCCTGGCCGGCGGCATCCAGCCCGAACACGATGAACGGGTCCACCTGGCGCTGGATCTTGGCATCTACACGGTGGGAGGCATTGAACGTGCCGTCGCTGCCATCGCCCACCGGCACTTCGCAGGCTATCCGCGCCTGCATTTCGGAGGCATCAAAGCGCGTGATGGGCCCGGCACCGGACTTGCCTGCAATCAGCCGTGCCCAGCTCGAAGGCACATCGCCCCCGAGCGGAGTCACCAGCCCGAGGCCTGTCACCACAACGCGACGCATGTCCTCTCCCTCGTGCCCGGCAACACCCTCAAGGACGTTCCGGAGCGCGTGGCCCGCGGCCTAGTTGCCCTTTTCGGCGATGAAGGCGATGGCGTCCTTCACAGTCAGGATCTTCTCGGCCGCATCGTCGGGGATCTCCACCCCGAACTCGTCCTCGAACGCCATCACCAACTCCACCGTGTCGAGACTGTCGGCGCCGAGATCATCGATGAAGCTTGCGTCCTCCGTCACCTTGTCGGCTTCCACACCGAGGTGCTCGACCACGATTTTCTTCACGCGGTCCGCGATGTCGCTCATGCCTCCAAACCCTTCTCTGTCTTTCCGGCAGAACCCCACCTGCCGGCCCGCCTTCTAACGGCAGCCCCCGGTCGGATAGCGAGCAGCCCCTTGGCTGGCAAGCGCCCCTCCCGAGGGACGTCGGATGGAGCTTATGGCATCAGCATCCCGCCATTCACATGCAACGTCTGACCTGTCACATAGGCGGCTGCTTCGCTCGCGAGAAACACAACCGCTGCTGCCACATCCTCTCCCGCGCCAAGCCGGCCGGCCGGGATCCGGCCGAGCAGCCCATCGCGTATCGCATCCGGCAATGCGTCCGTCATCGGCGAGGCTATGAAGCCCGGCGCCACGCAGTTCACCGTCACGCCCCGGCCAGCGACCTCGGCTGCCAGCGCGCGTGTCATGCCGGCAAGGCCGGCCTTGGCTGCAGCATAATTGGCCTGGCCGGGATTTCCCATGTGCCCGACCACCGACGTCACGGAGATGATGCGGCCGCCTCTGGCCTTCATCATCGGTCTGAGGGCCGCCCGGGCAAGCCGGAAGGCAGCCGAAAGATTGACCGTGAGCACCGCATCCCACTCCTCGTCCTTCATCCGGACGCCAATATTGTCCCGGGTGATCCCGGCATTGTTCACCAGAATGTCGAGCCCGCCCAATGCCCCGACCGTCGCCGGCACCAGCCCCTCCACCTCGCCGGACACGTCCAGCCGGGCCGGCAGGACCGGGGCGCCGCCAAGCTCCGCGGCCAGCGCATCCAACGCTTCGGCTCGCGTTCCCGAAAGTGCGACGCGGGCGCCCTGCGTGTGCAGACCCCGTGCGATTGCGCCACCAATCCCGCCGCTCGCACCCGTCACGAGTGCCGTGCGGCCTTCCAGACTGAACATGCTAGCCTTCCCCCTCATCAAAACGCTTTCAGCAACGCCTCGACATCCTGAGGCGTCGCAACGGAGATGCACCGCACGTCGGGCGAAATCCGCTTGACCATGGGCGCCAGCACCTTGCCGCCTACCTCGATCATCTGCGTGATGCCATCGCCCGCCATGGCCTCCACACTTTCCCGCCAGCGGACCGTCCCGGTCACCTGCTCCACCAGCAGCCGCCGGATATCGTCTGGGGTCTCGACCGGCGCCGCCGTGACATTTGCGATGAGCGGAACTGAAGGCGCCGCGAGTGAGACCTTCCCGAGCGCCTCCGCCATGACGTCAGCGGCCGGCGCCATCAGCGGGCAGTGGAAGGGCGCCGAGACCGGGAGCAGCACCGAGTGACGCGCACCTCGCTCCTTGGCAAGCCGCATTGCGCGGGTGACTGCCTCGACATGGCCTGAGACGACAACCTGGCCTGGCGCATTGTCGTTTGCAGCCGCCAGCACCTGCCCCTGCGCGGCCTCGCGGGCGATCGCATCGACGTCTGCGAAGGGCAATCCCAGAAGCGCTGCCATCGCGCCCTCGCCCGGCGGAACCGCAGCCTGCATGGCCTCACCACGCCGGCGCAGGAGGCGCGCCGTGTCGGCGAGCGTGAAGCTGCCGGCCGCGGCCAGCGCCGAATATTCGCCGAGGCTGTGTCCAGCAACGAATCTGGCTCTGGAAAGCCCGATTCCGGCTTCCCTCTGAAGCACGGCAAGCACTGCAAGGCTTGCCGCCATGATCGCCGGCTGGGCGTTGACGGTCAAGGTGAGATCCTCGTCGGGCCCCTCGAACATCAGCCGCGAAAGATGCTGTCCAAGCGCATCATCCACGGCCTCCAGTATCTCGCGCGCATGGCTGCTGGCACCGGCCATCGCGCGACCCATCCCGACCGACTGGCTCCCCTGGCCCGGGAAGATAAACGCAAGTCCCACGAAGCCCCCACTCCCTCCTGTGTGCAAAGCCGGGGTGCCTAGCCCAACATCTGGCCAAGCGCGATGATTTTCGTGAAGTCGTTGCCGCTTTCAACGTTTGCAAGGATGGGCGCGCTCGACTATCAACTGGCCCTTCAACCGAGAGGGTGCGTTAAGGCTCGGGCCATCCGCGCGGCCCTATCGTTCGCCTTCAAGGTCGCCCGCCGGGAGGGAACCGGCGCAGAGGAAGAGGAACGGAATGAGACTGATTTCGCGTGTTGCCCTGGCCATTGCCCTTGCCGTGCCCGCTGCGCCGCTCACTTGGGCCGCGCTCGAAACGCCGGCAGTCGCCCAGGCGCTTCCGCCTGCGGTCGGCCGTCCGCTCCAGTCAGCCCAGGCAGCCGCCCGGGCCGGCAACAATCAGGCGGCCCTGAATGCGATCGATCAGGCCCGGGCCGCAGCCAAGACTCCGGCGGAGCGCCGTGCGGTCGCGCAGATGGCGGCCTTCGTGCACACACAGGCGCGCAACTACGGCCGCGCTGCCGCCGAGCTCGAAGCCATCGGCGCACCCCCCGCGCAACTGGCCCCGCTCTATTATCAGGCCCGCCAGTACGACAAGGCGATCGCCGCGGCCCGGCGCTCCGGCCAGACCACAATCATCGCCCAGTCCTACATGATGCAGGGCAATGCCGCCGAGGCCGCCAAGATCTACCAGCAGATGGTGGAGCGCTCGCCCAACAATGTGAACGCGCTTTCCAACCTTGCGGCCGCCCAGTACAAGATGGGAGACAGAGCCGCCTATCAGCAGACGGTCACCCGGCTGATCCGCCTTGATCCGTCGCCGCAGCGGTGGCGGACGCTGCTGGGCGGGATGCGGAACGAGCGGATGTCGCGCGAGGCCAGGCTCGGCCTCTATCACCTGATGCGCGAGACCGGCGCGCTCACCACCCGTGCCGATGTGGAAGAGTTTGCCAAGCTTGCGATTACGGGCGGTCAGCCCGGTGCGGCCATCACCGCGATTCAGGATGCCGCCCGCGCCGGCGTGGTGCAGCCCAACGACCCGGCGATGCAGCGCCTTGTTCAGGCAGCCGCCCAGCGACAGCAGCAGGCCTCGCAGCAGGCAGCGGCTCAGGCGCGAAGCCCGCAAACGGCGTTTCAGGCCGGCAATGCCTTTCTCGGCGCCGGCAACTACCAGCAGGCAACCGCTGCATTCGTGACTGCGCAGCGGGGGCCGAACGCGCAGGAGGCCACGTTTTACCGCGGGATATCTGAACTGTTGGCCGGCAACCCGGCCTCGGCGCGTGCGACCCTTGGCGGCATTTCGGCTGGCCCTCTGGCCGACGTTGCCAATCTCTGGGCGCTTTACGCCGCCACCCGCGGCTGAGCCATTCGGTCAGCCAAGCGCAATCGCGGAGAGCTGGCGGCCATAGTCGGTCTCGCCTTCGAGAGTCGCCCGGCGATAGCTGAAGAAATGTTCTGAAACCGCGCATGTGTCGACGCCGAGCAGGCTCAGCTGCTGCACGCCGGCACGCTCCAGCCGGGATGCGCAATAGCCCTCGAGATCGAAGCGTGGCCGACCGCTCTCTCCTTGGGCGAAGAACGGCGCCGCGCCCGCGTCTGCTGCCAGGAACCGGTCCTGGAACTCCAACCCGACTTCATAGCTCGCGCTGGCGATGCATGGGCCGATGGCGGCGATGATGCGGCCTCGGCTTGCGCCAAGCGCCTCCATGCCAGCGATCGTTGCTTCGAGGACGCCGGCGAGTGCACCCTTCCAGCCCGCATGGGCAGCGCCCACCACGCCTGCCGCGGCGTCGACAAACAAAACCGGCGCACAATCCGCGGTAAGCACGCCGAGCAGCAGCCCGGGGCGGTCTGTCACCAGCGCATCGCCTTCGGGACGGGCCCCGTCATCCCACTCGCCAGCGACGAGAACGCGCGCCGAATGGACCTGCCGCAGCGTGATCAGCGCGCCGCCCGGAAGGATGGCATCGGCGGCCCGGCACCGGTTCTCCCGCACGGCATCACGGCAATCGCCAGATCCAAGGCCGACATTCAGGCTCTTGTAGAGCCCCTCGCTCACGCCACCAGGCCGGCCGAGAAAGCCGTGCGGCGCCGGCAGGCACCCATCGAGCCGCAGGATCACAGCGTCAACCGCAGGATGCGGTCGTCGTCGACGGTGGAGCCGACCCGGAATTCATAGCGG
>JBKBXK010000019.1:16417-16646 GCA_046314095.1 Thermaurantiacus sp.
TCGATGAAGCCGTGGCGCTCGTAAAAGCGCCGGGCGCGATAATTGTCGACCCAGACGGTTAGGTAGAGTTCGGCGAACGCGCGTGCCCGTGTTTCATCGATCGCCCAGCCGAGGAGCGCATCAGCAAGCCCGATACCCTTCGCCTCTTCCTCAAGATAGAGTTGGCGGAGCGCCCACCAGGTCGCGGCACTTTCGACGGGCAGCGCCTGCGGCCCCAGCATGCAATAGC
>JBKBXK010000020.1:0-16350 GCA_046314095.1 Thermaurantiacus sp.
CCGGCGGTGACGGCGTCCGGCCAATCATCCGCGGCGTCTCCAGCTTCGAAGGAAGCCCCACCGTCGCCATCTTCCTCGACGAGGTGCCGATCCAGGTGCGATCCAGTTTTCGGGGCAGCGGCGGGGCCGCCGACATCCGCTTTCTCGATATCGAGCGGGTCGAGGTGCTCCGCGGGCCGCAGGGCACATTGTTCGGGGGCAACGCGCTCGGGGGTGCGATCCGCTATGTGACGCGCACACCCAGCCTCACCGAAACGGATGTGCGGCTGAACGCGGAACTTGGCACCACCCGCAACGGCGACCCTTCGTTCGTCCTTGGTGCCGTGGCGGGCACGCCGCTCGTCGATGGCCGGCTCGCCGTCCGCATCGGCGCGCAGACGGAGCGGACCGGCGGGTGGATCGACCGGGTCGACCCCGCGACAGGCGCGGTCGTCGAGGAGAATGTCGATCGCTTCAACTTCTATGCCGGCAGGGCGGCGCTGCTTTTTCAGGCCACCGACCGCCTCGCCATCAACATGAGCTGGTTCGGCCAGAAAAAGGAAGTGAAGGCGCTCAGCTACTCCAACAGCGCCATCGGCATCGGCCGGTTTGACAATATTCGCCCCGAAACCGTCGACGAAACCTTCCATCTGCTTGCCATCAAGGCAGAGCAGGAGCTGGGTGCGGCCACACTCTTCGCACAGGTCTCGTGGTTCACGCGCGATTTCGAGCGCGCAGAAGACTATAGCGCGGTCCTGACCGACTTCGGCCTGCCTGCCGAATGGGCGCCCTACACCAACGGCGGAGAACAGACGCAGGATGTCGTCACCGCGGAACTCCGTGCAAGCGGCGATATCGGAAGCCGGCTGGTGTGGACGGTTGGCGGCTTTTTCTATCGCAGCAACCTGTTTTCCCAGCAGACGATCGCGGGCGACAATGCGCCCGGGCTGCTCTTCCGCAGCCAGAATGACGCCAATGACAGGCAATGGGCGATCTTCGCGGAAGCCTCGTGGCAGTTCCTGCCGGCAGCCACGATCACGGTCGGTGCCCGCAACTCCTGGCTCCGCGTCAACACGATCCGCGATAGCCAGGGCCTGCTCGCTGGCGGCACGCCTTCCGATCTGGTCCGTCGGGAAACCAGCTTCGATCCCAAGATCAATCTGGCGGTCGAGGTCAGCGACACGGCCCTCGTCTATGCCCAGGCCGCCAAGGGCTTCCGTCCGGGGCAAGGCTCCTCGCCGCTGCCAGACAGCTGCTCGGCCGAGCTGCTGGCGCGTGGCATCTCCGCTGAACGGGGCTTCGGCTCCGACCGGCTGTGGACCTACGAGGTGGGCGTGCGCTCGTCCGCTGCGGCCGGTCGCATCCGGTTCAACGCGGCCGCCTTTCAAACCGACTGGTCCGACAAGCCGGAGTCCATCGGGCTGATCAGTTGCGGCTTCACCACCGTGCTGCAGGTGGGCAAGGTCCGCGTTCGCGGGTTCGAAATCGAGACCCAGGTCGAGCCTTTGGCCCGCCTCTTTCTTGGCCTCAACGTCGGCCATTCCGACGCCCGCTTCCGCACCGACGAGCCGACAGCCGCCGTGTTCGTTGGCGATGAGGTCGCAGGCATCGCGCCATGGACCGTGTCGGCATCGGCGGAGTACCGGCTTCCGCTCGGCAGTCTCGATGGCCGCATTCGTTTCGACTATCTCTGGCGTGACCGGGTCTTCATTGAAAACCCGTCGACCGAGTTCGTGTCGACGACCGTTCGGCAGACCGACAGCTACACGTTGGTGAACGGCCGCTTCTCCCTCGAGCAGGGGAACTGGCAGGCCTATCTCTTCGTCAGGAACCTCTTCGACAGCAGGGCCGTGACCGACCGCGACCTGTTCCGCCCGGTCTCGCTGGATGCAGACCGGCTGTCCACCTTGCGGCCCCGCACATTCGGGGTTGGCGCCGCACTGCGCTTCTAGCCGATGGCCGATGCCAGCCGCGTCCGCACGATCGGCCCGTCCGGCTATTTCGTCCTGTCCTTCGGGACGATCGTGGGCTCCGGCTGGGTTCTGGTGATGGGTGACTGGCTGACCGCGGCCGGGCCGGTTGGAACCGTGCTCGCCTTCCTTTCGGGCGGGCTCGTGATGCTGGGGATCGCCGGCTGCTATGCCGAGCTCTCGTGCCGGTTTCCCCGCGCCGGCGGAGAATATGTCTTCGCCGCCGAAACGCTTGGGCCGGCAGCAGGCGTGCTCGTCGGCTGGTTCATGCTGCTCTTTCTCGTGGCCATCGCGGCGTTTGAGGGAATCGCGCTGTCGCTCCTCGTCCAGCTGCTGTTGCCAGGGCTCGCCGGGCCCCGCCTGTGGACACTCCTGGGCCATGATGTCCACCTGGGCGCGCTGCTTGTCGGCCTTGCCGGCATCGGAACCATGGCGGCGATCAACTGGCGTGGACTTGCCCTGTCCATGCGGTTTCAGCAGGTCGGCACATGGGGCTTCATTGCGGCCAGCCTGCTCATCATCCTGCTCGGGCTCCTGTTCGGGACGCCGGGCAACCTTCAGCCACCGTTCGGCCCGGAGCCCTCCTCGGCATCCGTGCTGGCAGGCATCGGGTGGGTTTTCGGCCTCAGCGCCATGTTCCTCACTGGCTTTGCGGCCGCCATCCATGCCGTGGAGGACCGGAAGGAATCGGTTCATGTGCACAGCGTCGTCCGGGCGATGCTGCTGGGTCTGGGTGCCGCGATCTGCTTCTATGTCGCCCTGACCCTGTCCGTGGCATCGGTCGCCCCATGGCCTGAAACCGCCCGCCTCCCGATCCCGGCCGCCGATGCCTTTCTCCAGCTCCCGGCCGGCGGCGTGGTCCGGGCATTCATTCTGACTGCGGCAATCCTCTCGCTTCTGAAGACCTGGAATGCCGTGCTGCTGATCGTGGGGCGGCTGGCGGTCGCGCAGGCGCAGGGCGGCCTGCTCCCGGCCTGGTTCGGGGAACTGCATCCGCGATTTCTCTCGCCGCATCGGGTGGTGGCCGTCGTGTCCCTCATCAGTGCGCTGGTGCTTCTGGCCGGACGCGGCGCAATCCTCCCGATCGTCAACATGTGCGCGCTCAGCGTTGCCCTCATCTTCGTCGTGATGGTCCGGGCGCTATGGGTGGCCAGAGGCGTCCAGCACGGCCCCGCCCCTGCCTTCCGCCTGCCCGGAGGGCGCTCGATGCTGGTGCTGATCGGGCTTGGCTCGGCCGCCCAGTGCATCATCCTCCTCCTGGCGCCATGGCAGGGCGCGGTCGGCGTTCCCCTGGAAATCTCCCTCCTCGCGCTGTGGACGCTGCTTGGCCTGCTGGCTGCGCGCCGCCACGCCGCCCGCCTCTCCCGGAGTCCTGCATGATCGCCGAACCGCCCGACGCAGCCTTTGCCTACACCGATACGCACACATGGTTGCACCGGGTCCGGGAGGGCCTGCCGCCGATGATCCTGTGCGTCGCCGTCAACGGCGGGGTCCAGGGCCGCGAGACGTCCGAGGCCATTCCGGAAACACCATCCGCCATCGCCGAAAGCGTTGCCGAGGCCCAGGCTGCCGGTGCGGTGATGGTGCATGTGCATGCGCGCGACCCGGAACGGCTCTGGGCGGGCGCACGGCGGGTGGACCAGTGGCAGGAGGTCATCGCGGCCATCCGGCAGGCGGCACCGGGCCTGATCATCAACGCCACCACCGGCGGCGACCTCGACATGACGATGGACGAACGGCTGGCAGCACTGGATGCCGGGCCCGACATCGCCTCCCTCAACCTGACACCCGACATGAGCCGGGTGCATTTTCGCGCGCGGGAAGCCCCCCTGCCCCACCCCACGCCTGCGCGGGATTTCGACGGCTGCATCCCGTTCAGCTACGCCACGCTGCACGCATTCGCCGGCGCCATGCAACAGCGCGGCATCCGGCCCGAGCTCGAACTCTACCATCCGGGCGGGCACTGGGCGATCCGTGACCTTATCGCCCACGGCCTCGTTGCACCGCCCTATTGGGTGCAGACGGTGATGGGATACCAGACCGCCAGCTACGCGACGCCCCAGGGGGTTCTGGATCTGCTGCGGGACCTGCCGGAAGGCGCGCTCTGGCTGTGTGCCGGGATCGGTCCCTACCAGCTTCCGCTCAATACGCTGGCCACCCTGATGGGTGGCCATGTGCGCGTCGGGCTGGAGGACAACATCTACTATGCCCGCGGCCGCAAGTTCCGGTCCAATGCCGAGGCCGTCGCGCGCGCCATCCGGATCGCGGAAGACCTCAACCGCCCGGTTGCGGACTGCGCCATGGCGCGGTCGATGCTCGGTCTGGCGGCCCACTAGTGCACATATTCTGCATCGGCGCCGGCCCGGTCGGTTGCAGCTGGGCGGCATCCTTTCTCGCTGCCGGGCACGATGTTTCGCTGTGGGACGACGACGACACGGCCAGGGCAGCAGCCGTGCAGCGCATCGAGATCGCGCTCGGCCTTCTCGCGTCCCCGGCCAGGGGACGGCTGAACCTGCTTCGACGGCCGGAACCGGTCCTGGCGTCCGTGGACCATGTGCAGGAGAGCATCTCCGAGATTCTCGCCGACAAGCAGCGCCTGTTCGCGATGCTCGATACCGGACTTGCGCCACATGCAACCCTTGGCAGCTCCACGAGTGCCATTCCCGGGTCCGCCTTCCTGTGCGGGCTGCGCCTGTCACCACGGGCCATGGTCGTGCACCCCACGAACCCGCCCCACATCATTCCGCTGGTGGAGCTGTGCCGAACTCCGGAAACCGCGGATGCCGCCGTTTCGTCGGTGCGCGCCCTCCTGGCGACAACCGGGCACGAGACCGTGGATGTCCGCCGGGAGATCGGCGGCTACCTCTTGAACCGGATGCAGGCAGCACTCGTTGCCGAAGCCCTCCATCTCGTCCAGGCCGGGGTGGCGACGCCCGCCGACATCGACACGGTCGTTGCAACCGGGCTCGCGCCGCGATGGGCGATGGGCGGGCCGTTCCTGACTGGCCACCTCAATGCCGATGGCGGGTATCTCGACTATATGACGCGCTACGCAAGCGTCTGGCGCGGACTTGTCGAGGGGCTGCACGGCAAGGCCGACTGGTCGGAGGAAACGCTGATTGCCATCGATCGCGATGTGCGGGAACGCTTTGGCGGCGCCCCTTCCGAACATGTGCTGGCGGCGCGTGATCATGCGCTGATGGCACTCTATGGCGCCTTGCGAATGGCGCGTGCAACGCTGTCTCCGAACGCCGCGAGCGAAGATGCCGCCGTCGCAACGCCAACCGCCTGACGCGGGATCGGGGCCCATGCGAGGCTTCGATCGCCTGCTGCTCCTGTCGCTGCTGGGTTACGGCCTGCTCGCGCTCCACCTGGTCGTGGCGGGCGGGTTCAGCTTGCTGGAACGGCGCCTTGGCGGCTTCCTGTTCGTCAACACGGTCGCAGTCCTGGCGGCCCTGCTGCCCCTGGCCGGTCTCCTCTGGCGTCGCGGCAATCTGGACCGCGTTGCAATGGCCTGGCTGTGGCGGGCTGCTGCGCTCTTTGTGGTCAGCTCGCTGCTGCACGTCGCGAGTTTCAGTTTCGGGCTGGGCCTGGAATGGGGCCAGTGGAACTGGGTCGGCAAGCTCGCCGTCGTGCTGTTTCTCGGTCTGGCGCTGCTCCTTCTTCCGGCCGAGATGCGAAAACGGACCGGCATCGTCACCTGGGTGAAGCCGGGGGCCGGTCGCCCGGTCTGGATTGCGGTGGGTATCTTTGCGCTGCTCGGGGTCGTCCAGGCGCTCGCCACGGACATGGCCCACGACAATCTGGTCGAAACGCTGGCCTTCCAGCTCACGATGCCCAGCCTCTCGGAAGAGTGGCTGTTCCGTGGCCTGCTGATGGCCCTCCTGTTTGCCGCCATGCCAGCGACCTGGACCATTGCAGGCGCGCGGCTCGGGCCGGCCTGGCTTGCAAGCGGCCTGCTTTTCGGCGCCATCCACGGCCTGCTCTACAGCCCGTCCGAAGGAATCCTGTTCGAGCCGCTGCCCATCCTTGCAACCGGTCTTGCCGGCCTGGGCTTTGGCTGGATCGCTGCTCGCGCCGGCTCCGTGTGGCCGGCGGTCATCGCCCACAGCCTCGTCAACGGCTTCGCACCGGCCCTTGCGCTCATCGGCATTGGCTGAGCCATATGTGGACAGCGCCCTGTCCTCGAGCGCTCGCGGAAGGTTCGCTGACCTTTTGTGTTCAGCTGAATGCCTGGAGGCCTGTTTGTGCGCGGCCGAGGATGAGTGCGTGGACGTCGGCGGTGCCTTCGTAGGTGTTGACGGCTTCCAGGTTCATCGCGTGGCGGATGACATGATATTCGTCTGACACGCCGTTGCCGCCGTGGATGTCGCGCGCGGTCCGCGCAATCTCCAGCGCCTTGCCCACATTGTTGCGCTTCAGGATCGAGATGGCCTCCGGCGCCAGCCGGTGCTGGTCCATCAGCCGCCCGCAGCGCAGCGCCAGGAGAAGCCCCAGCGTGATCTCGCTCTGCATGTCGGCCAGCTTCTTCTGCACCAGCTGCCGCGCCGCGATCGGCTTGCCGAACTGCACCCGGTCCAGCGCATACTGGCGAGCGCGGTGCCAGCAATCCTCCGCCGCCCCCATCGCCCCCCAGCCAATGCCATAGCGCGCATTGTTGAGGCACCCGAACGGACCCTTCAGCCCCGACACATGCGGCAGCAGCCGATCCTCGGGCAGGAACACATCCTCCATCACCACCTCGCCCGTCACCCACGCGCGAAGCGAGAACTTGCCCTCGATCCTGGGCGTCGCAAGCTTGCCCGCATCCCCGCGCAGCATCACAAAGCCGCGGATCTGGTCGCCGGCACCGTCCCCCAGGTCGCACTTCGCCCAGATCACGAAAAGATCCGCCACCGGCGCATTGGTAATCCACATCTTGGCGCCACTCAGAAGATAGCCGCCATCGACCTTCCGCGCCCGCGTCGTCATCGAGCCAGGGTCAGAGCCAGCGTCGGGCTCGGTCAGGCCAAAGGCACCAATCAGCTCCGCGCTTGCAAGCTTCGGCAGCCACTCCTGCCGCTGCGCCTCCGTCCCATAGGCAAAGATCGGCCACATCACGAGCGAGGACTGAACCGAAAAGGCCGAGCGAAAGGCCGAATCCACCCGCTCGATCTCCCGCGCAATCAGGCCATAGGCCACATAGGACACGCCCGGGCAGCCATAGCCCTCAATCGTCGGACCCAAAAGCCCCGCCTTGCCAAACTCCCTCAGAAGCGCCGGATCACAGCGCTCGTGCCGGTTCCACTCCTTCACCACCGGCGCCAGATGCTGGGCCGCAAACGCCCGCGCCGTATCCCGAACCATCCGCTCCTCTTCCAGAAGCTCCCCCTCCAGCAACACCGGATCCGACCAGTCAAACCCAGGCCACACAGGCACACCCCTATCCACAACCAAAGGCGAAAGATTCATCAGGGTTCTCCACGCATGGCAGCGCGCGTCAGGACTTTAGGCGAGCCGGCCCGCGACCCGCAACCGAGGGGGACAATTCGCCGACGTGGAGAGTGGCACGCCGGCGATTCCATGCTATGTGAAGAGTCGAGCACAGAAGCCGGCAGGAATCGCGCCCCGCTGAATGCGGTTCGCAACTTTCTGCGCATCGCCTCGGCGTATCTTGAGGAGTGCAGTGGCAGACGAGTCAGGCACATGGCCCAAAGTGGGTGCGAGTCTGCGCACCTCGATGGCGTTTTGGCGCCGACCTTGCAACATCCGCTCTCCGAACCAGATAGCTGACCGGGTGCTCTTTTCTGCGTCTGGTGAGGGAGAGACGGAATGAACGCGCCAATCCTCGATAGCCCCAGCCCAAGAGCGGAGCTGGTTCCGGCCCGAAGGGATGCGCCCGTTGCGCAGCCCCAGCGCCGCTCCGTACTGGTCGCCGTGGACCAGTCGGACGAGGCCTCGAATCTCGTTGCGCATGCCACTGCCATTGCCGGCGCGCTCCGTTCCGACCTGATGATCGCCCACGTGCTTGACGCAAGACGCCAGACCGAGGGCCCGTCTGATCCGTTCGAGTGGGCAATCCTTCAGCGCGAGGCCCTGGCCCGTCTGGAGGCGCTTTGCCCCTCCGCCGATGGTGAAATCTGCGTGAAGCTGCTGCAAGGCCCGGTAACCGAGGCATGCACCCGCCAGGCGCAAGATGCGGGCGTAGACCTCATCGTCGCCGGGACCCGCTGCTCGACGCAGACGCGGCTGGGCATGCTGGGCTCCACGACCCAGCGCCTTCTGGAACGGGCGGACGCCAGCATCCTGCTGGTACCACCCGGCACCGCACCGCTTTCCGCGCGCCCGCGCCCGCGGCTGGTGGTGCCGCTCGACGGCTCCACCTGGTCGGAGGCGGCGTTGCCGATGGCACTGCGGCTGGCGCGCGGCAGTGGCGCAGACCTCGTGCTGGTGCATTGCATCACACCGCCAGAGCTGCCGGCGATGCAGCCGCCGGAGGCCGATGATCTGAAACTTGCCGATACGCTGGTGGCCCGGGCGCGCACGAGGGGCGAACTCTATCTTGCGCGCAAGTGCCAGATGCTGGCCGACCAGGGCGTGAAGGCCACGCCGCTGATCCTGGTTGCGGAAGACCCGCGCCTCGCCATCGCCGACGCGGTCCAGCGCACCCGCGCCGCCATGGTCGTCGTGTCAGCGCGCGGACTCGGCGCCTCCCGGCTTGCCGCGCTTCCCTATGGCCATGTCACTGGTTGGCTGGCCTCGAACAGCCTCGTGCCGCTTCTGGTCGTCAAGCCATCGCGGCATCGCACGCGCCGGAGTGCACGATCCGCACCGGCCAGTCTGGACTCCCGGATCCGGGAGTGAAGCCAGAGGAGCTGGGGCACGCGGAACTCCCGGTTGAACGTGCCGCGACAGAACTTGCGGCACGTTGCAGGATAGGGTCCGGCCGGCCCAGAGCCGTGCCCATATGGGCGCAGCCGGACAGCATCGGCTTGTGGCTTGATCACCTCCTCGATGCTGCAGCCGGCGCCCAGCCCGGTCAGTTGACCGCCGCCGAATGGCTCCTTGACAATGACTATCTCGTGCGCCGCGCGGCCGTGCGCATCGGCGAGGATATGCCGAAACCCTTCTACCGGAGGCTGCCGGCTGTCGCGGACGAGAAGCGGCAGCCGCGCGCCTTCCATGTTGCACACGGCTTTCTCGGCGCCGCGCATCTACAGCTGTCCTCCAACCTTCTCGTGCGATTCCTCGACGCATTCCAGCGGCGCGAGCCGCTGCTCATCGCCGAACTCTGGGCCTTTCCGAACATGCTGCGGCTCGCGCTCCTGGAACGGCTTGCAGCCGCCGGCCAGGAGCTGTTCCCCGCCGTACCGGCCCTCCAGCTGACGGACACCGCACCGCAGGACGACACCCTCGACCAGGCGCAGACGATCGCCCGTGCGCTCACCGGGCTTCGCACTCTCGCCGCCATTCGCTGGGAGGAGGTGTTCGACCCGGTGTGCCTCGTCGAGAAAGTGCTGCGGGAGGATCCGGCAGGGGCCTATCCACAGATGGATTTCGACAGCCGGGACCAGTATCGCCGGGCCGTCGAGGATCTGGCATTCCGCTCCGGACGCGCGGAGCGCGACGTCGCGCAACGTGCCATTGACGCAGCCCGCGGCGCCACCGGGCCCGATGCGCATGTCGGCAGCTGGCTGATCGGACCACAGCGCCGCACCTTCGCCACGCGTCTGGGCGCCCGGATGCGTTTTGTCGATCGCCTGGCCGACCCGGTCGACAGCCTGCTGCCGGCGCTCTGGTTCGGTGCGCTCGCCGTCACCACCCTCGGCGCACTCTCTCTGCCACTCGTCCTCCTTGCACATGCCGATGCGTCGCCTGGCTGGATGCTCGCCGGCGGATTGCTGTTCCTCATCCCGGCCTCGGTGCTGGCAGTCACGCTCGTCAACTGGGTGACGACCCACGTCGTGCCGCCACGTGTGCTGCCGCGACTCGACTTTTCCGAAGCTATCCCCCCAGACTGCCGCACGCTTGTGACCAAGCCGGTTCTGGTGGCCTCGCCAGCGGACGCTGCAACCCTCGCACGGCGGCTCGAGGGGCATTTCCTGTCCAACCCGGACGAACGGCTCGATTTTCTGCTGCTCACCGACCTGCCCGACGCGCCGTCCGAGGAGATGCCGTCGGACCCGGCCATCGTTGCTGCGCTCGTTGCGGAGGTCGAGGCGCTCAACGCCCGCCATCCGAGGGTCGGCCGACCGCGGTTTCACCTGTTGCACCGCGGGCGGCAGTGGAACCCGGCCGAGGGCTCCTGGATGGGCTGGGAACGCAAGCGCGGCAAGCTGGAGCTGCTGAATGGCCTTCTGCTCGGCGATGGCATGTCGGCCTTCCCGGTCCGCGCCGGTGCGCCCGAGACGCTCGTCGGCACCCGCTTCGTGGTCACGGCCGATGCCGACACGCGGCTGCCGCAGGGCGCAGTGGCAAGCCTTGTCGGCACCCTCGCCCACCCGCTCAACAGCTTCCGTGAGACGCCAGACCAGCGACGGCTTGGCTATACCGTGCTGCAGCCACGGGTCGAGGTCGCGCCCGAGGCAGAGGCCCGCTCCATCTACGCGCGGCTGATGTCGGGCGACACCGCCATCGACATCTATTCCCGCGCCGTGTCCGACGTCTATCAGGATCTGTTCGGCGAAGGCGTCTATGCCGGCAAAGGCATCTATGATGTAGCCGCCTTCGCGCATTCACTGGAAGGTCGGGTCCCGGAGAACCGCATCCTCTCCCATGACCTGTTCGAGGGCCTGCACGGCCGCGCCGGCCTGGTGACCGACATCCAGCTCTACGAAGGCTTCCCGTCTGGCCATCTCGAACAGGCCGCGCGGCAGCACCGCTGGGTGCGGGGAGACTGGCAGCTGCTGCCGTGGCTGCTGCCCCGCGTGCCCGGAACCGGGAACGCGCGGCTGCCCAATCGCTTCGACGCGCTCGGGCGCTGGAAACTGTTCGACAATCTGCGCCGGAGCCTGGTGGCCCCGTCGCTTGTCCTCCTGATGGTCGCGGGCTGGCTCGGTCTTCCGGGCGGACCGGCGCTCTGGACCCTGCTCGCCGCACTGGTCCTTGGCGCCCATATCTTCACCGACCTTCTCGGCGGCATGGTCCAGCTCCGGCGGGACCGGACGGCCGCAGCGCTCCTCTATCGCACCCGGGACAATCTGGCCCGCTGGGCGCTTGGTCTCGCCTTTCTGCTCGACGACGCGCTCGTGAACCTCGACGCCATTGCCCGCACCCTCTCGCGACTGGTCCGCCGCCGGCACTTGCTGCAATGGACATCCTCCGCGCAGGTCGCTGCCCGGCTGGCCCGCGTGACCCCGCGCAAGGCGGCCTGGAACCGGATGTGGCCGGCAAGCGCGCTTGCGGGGAGCCTGGCCGGCCTGCTGCTGCTGGTCCAGCCGGCCGCGCTTCCGGCAGCGGTGCCACTGCTGCTGCTGTGGCTGGCTGCCCCGGAGATTGCGGCATTCGCCAGCCGGCCGGTCGATCGCCGCGAAAGGCCGCTTTCAGGCGAAGACACACGCTTCCTTCGCTGCATCGCCCGGCGCACCTGGCTCTATTTCGAGACTTTTGCCGGTCCGGCCGACAACTGGCTGCCCCCCGACAATGTGCAGGAAGATCCGCACACGGTGGTCGCCCGGCGCACGTCGCCTACCAACATCGGCATGCTGTTCCTCGCCGCGCTGACTGCGTGGCGCCTTGGCCAGCTTGGCCGCGCGGAACTTCTGGAACGCGTCGGCAATGCGATGGACAGCCTTGAGCGGCTGCCGCGGTATCGCGGCCACGTGCTCAACTGGGTGAGAACAACCGACCTCACTCCGCTCGAGCCGCGCTATGTGTCGACCGTCGACAGTGGCAACCTCGCCGCAAGCCTGATCGTCCTGGCCCGCGCGCTTGATGATGTGAAGGCGCGCGCCGACGCGGCAGATGCGCCTTGGGCAGGGTTGGAGGATCTGCTCTCGCTCGTGGCCGACACGCTTGGTTCAAACGACATGGGGGCGGACCTCGCCAACGCGGCCGCGCCGCATCTGGACGCCATGCGCGCTGCTGTTGCGGCCGTGCGCGCGGGCACCCGTGACACGGAGCCGGTGCTCGCCGACCTTGCCAACACCCTGCTGCCCGCGCTCGACGACGCCCTGGCAGAAGCGGTTGCCGCCGCGACTGCGATTTCCACCGCCGAACTGCGCGAGCTGCAGGTCTGGCTGGACCGCACCCGTCACCACGTCGCCGGGATGCAGCGCGACCTTGCGGCCGCCGCCGACCCCGGTGCGAGGGCGCGGCAACGGGCGACAGCCAGCGCGCTTGCGGCCCGGGCACGCGCGTTCGCCATGGGGATGGACTTCGCGATGCTGTTCGACCCGCGCAGCCGGCTGCTCCATATCGGCTATGACGTCACGTCGGGCCGGATGGACCCGAACTGCTATGATCTCCTTGCAACCGAGGCCCGGATCGCCAGCTTTTTCGCGATCGCCAAGGGCGATCTTCCAGTCCGCCACTGGTTCCGGCTCGGCCGCGAGGTCGCGCGCGCACGCGGTCGGCTGTCGCTCGTTTCGTGGAGCGGCTCGATGTTCGAATATCTGATGCCGGAGATCCTGATGCCGGCGCCGCGCGACACGCTTCTCGGTGAGAGTGCGGTTGCAGCGGTTGACGTGCAGATCGACTGGGGCAACCGCCTTGGCATCCCGTGGGGCGTTTCGGAATCCGGGTTTGCCGAGCAGGATCCGGAGGGCAACTACCGCTATCGCGCCTTCGGTGTGCCCGGCCTCGGGCTGAAACGCGGACTCGACCGGGACCGCGTGGTCGCGCCCTATGCCTCCATGCTGGCGCTGCTCGCCCGCCCCACCGCCGCGATTGCCAATCTTCGCCGGCTGGCGGGGCTGGGCATGGTTGGCCGGCACGGATTCCACGAAGCCATCGACTACACGCCCGAGCGTCTGCCCCCGCGCGGAGACTTCCGCATCGTGCGCTCCTGGATGGCGCACCATCAGGGCATGGGCCTTGCCGCCATCGGCAATCTCCTCGTGCCCGGCCTGCACGCACGCTGGTTTCTCTCGGATCCGGCCATGGCGGCGGCCGATCTGCTGCTGAGCGAGCGGGTTCCGTGGGAGGCCACGCCCGAAACGATGCGCGCTGCAGCCGTCACGCCCGCGAAATTGGCCCGGCCGGAAGTGCCGGGCCTTTATCCCTGGGCATCCGACGGCCCGGGAGACCATCGCGCGACGCATCTCGTCGCCACCAGCCAGCTATCCGCGATGCTCACCACGGGCGGGGGCGGCAGCCTGTCCTCAAGCGGCAATCTCGTCCTGCGCGGGCTGGGAAGCGCCACAGGCGAGGCTGCCGGCCGCTTCCTGCTGCTGCACGAGCCAGAGACGGGCACGGTCTGGGACATGGCCGCGCCGACCCCGCCCGACCGCAATGGCGGCGAGACCACGCGCGCCGTGTTCCATCCGCACATGCTGGAATTGCACCGCCGCGCGCATGGCATCATGGCAAGCAGCTTTGAAGGCGCCGGCGCCGATGAGCCGATCCTGGTGCGGCGCGTGACGCTGGTAAACGAGACGGGGCAGCCACGCCGGCTGGTGGTGGCGAGCGTCGCAGAAGTCGTGCTCGGCCGGGCTGAAGAGCATGATCGCCACCCAAGCTTCAGCCGGATGTTCGTGGAGAGCGCGTGGCTGCCCGGGCTGGCGTCGCTGTTCTTCCGGCGGCGCCCCAGGCATGCGGCCCAATCCGCTCCCGTGCTGCTCCACCGGCTGGTGTCGGAGGATCCGCGTGTCCGCCTGTTCGGGTTCGAAACCGACCGCCGGCGCTTTCTGGGGCGACACGGCCGGGTCGATTCGCCATTGCGGCTGTCGGACCAACCCGGCGGTCCCGGGATGACCGGCTTCACCCTCGACCCGATGGTTGCGCTGATGGCCGAGGTCCGGCTTCCACCGCACAGCCGGGCCGAACTCCATTTCCTCTCCGTGGTCGCACCCGGCGAGGCGGCGGCGAAAGCCATTGCCCAGCGGCACCTCACCCCGGAGTCGATCGAGTGGGAGCTCGGCGCGGCGGGTGCCGGCATGGCGCACGAAGCGCATCGGCGCGGCATAAGGCCAGACGACCTGCCCCTGCTCCAGCGGCTGCTCAGCCAAACGCTGCGGCCGTCTCTCGACGTGCTTGACACAGTGCCCGGGTCGATTGCCCAGCCCGATCTGTGGGCGCTCGGCATCTCCGGCGATGATCCCCTCATCCTGGTGCTGAGCAGCGAAGGGCAGCGCACGGCGTTGCTGCAGACACTGCTCGCCGGGCATCGCTGGTGGCGGGAGCGGGGCATCCCGGCAGACCTTGTGGTGCTGCACGGCGGCGAAAGCGGCTATGTCGAGCCGGTGCGGGACCGGCTGATGGCCGTCCTGCGCGATGCCGGGGCGCAGGAGTTGCTCGGTCGCCGCAGTGGCATTCACATCGTTGCCGATGGCGGTCCCGGCGCTCCGCAGGCGAATGCCCTCAGCGCCGCCGCACGTCTCGTTCTGGATGCCGATGGACCGCCACTTGCCGAACAGCTTTCGGCACCCCGACGTCCGCGCATCAACAGCCCGCCGTTTGCCGTTGCAGCGGAGCTGGAGGATGTGCCGTTGCCGGAGCTTCCGCTGCCTCCGATCGAGGAGGCGCATTCCGATGGCGGCTTTGCCGCCGACGGCAGAAGCTATGTCGTGGATTTGCGCGCCGGCCTGCCGCCGCCGGCGCCACGGGCGAATGTGATCGCCAACCCGGAGTTCGGAACCATTGTCACCGAGGCAGGGCTCGGCTGGACATGGGCGCTCAACGCCGGCGAGAACCGCCTCACCCCCTGGACGAACGACCCGGTTGCAGACCCGCAATCCGAGGCGCTCTATCTGCGCGACGAGCTGACCGCGCGCGTGTGGACGCCGACGCCGCTACCCTGCGGCAGCCTTGCCCACACGGTCGTGGAACATGCCGCCGGCTGCACCCGCTTTTCCCATGTCTCCCATGGGCTTGTCCAGGAGGTGACAGTGTTCGTCGCCCGGGATCTGCCGGTCAAGCTGGTGCGCCTGCGGGTGGACAATGCCGGCAACCAGATGCGCCGCCTCACGGCGACCTATTTCGTCGACTGGCTGCTCGGCTCGGTCCGCGGCCTGTCGGATCCGCTGCTCGCTGCATGGTACGCGCCGGAACGGCAGGCCATTCTGGCGCGCAATGGGCGCAATCCCGATTTTGCGGGCGCCACCGCCTTTCTTGCCGCAACCCTGCCGCCGCACAGCATCACCACGTCCAAAGACGCCTTTGTCGGTCCGGAGGGCGATATCGCCCGGCCGGAAGGACTCGCGCGCTGGGATCTGGGGCAGCGGATGGCAAGCCGGGGCGATTGCTGTGGCGCCTTCCAGGTCCACCTCGACGTGCCGGCGGGCGGGCGATCCGAGGTGGTGTTCCTTCTGGGGCAGGGCGCGTCCGAGGCAGAGGTCGGCGCACTGCTCGCCCGCTTCCGGCATGAAGGCGCCGTCGCCGCCGAGCTCGCGAGTATCGAGGCTGGCTGGCGGGCGCTCACCGCAGCGGTCGAGGTCGAAACCCCGGACCCTCGGCTCGACCGCATGGTCAACCACTGGCTGGTCGTGCAGGCTGTCTCCTCGCGCATCAACGCGCGTGCCGGCTTTTACCAGGCGGGCGGCGCCATCGGCTTCCGGGATCAGCTGCAAGACGTGATGCACCTGCTGTTCACCGATCCCGGCCGGGCGCGCGCCCACATTCTCGAAGCGGCGCGACACCAGTTCGAGGAGGGCGATGTCCTTCACTGGTGGCATCCGCCGGGCGGCCAGGGCGTGCGCACCCGCTGTTCCGACGATCTTCTCTGGCTGCCGTTCGTCACCTCCGCCTATGTCGAGGCAACCGGCGATGTGTCCATCCTGGAGGAGCATGCGCGCTTCCTCACTGCCCCGCCGCTCGCCGAGGGCGAGCATGACCGCTACGCCCGCTATGCGGAAACAGCGCGTTCGGCCCCACTGTTCGAGCATCTGGAGCGCGCGATGGAACGCGGCCACACGCTGGGTGCAAACGGGTTGCCGCTGATCGGAACAGGTGACTGGAACGACGGCATGGACCGGATCGGCGCAGCCGGCCGTGGGCAGAGCCTGTGGCTCGGCTGGTTCCTCGCCAGCGCCATCGAGGGCTTCGCGCGGCTTTGCCGGCTGGTGGACCGCGAGGCGCTGGCGCTGCGCTGGGAAGCGCGGCGGCGGGCGCTGCTCCAGGCGATCGAGCGGGTTGGCTGGGACGGCGACTGGTACATCAGGGCGATCGACGACGAGGGCGTGCCCTGGGGCTCGGCCGTCAACGAGGAATGCCGGATCGATCTCATTTCCCAGGCCTGGGCAGTGCTTTCAGGCGGAGCGGATCC
>JBKBXK010000021.1:0-299 GCA_046314095.1 Thermaurantiacus sp.
GAGCAGGATCTTGAGAAGCGAGATGCAGCGGCCATCCGGCGCATAGGCGTGGCAGATGCCCATGCCCTCGGTGGACCCGAGCCCCCTGCCATCGGCCGAATGGCGCCGCGTGGTGCCGGAAGAGGCACAGGAGGCATCATATTTGGCGGCATCGGCAAGGATTGCGAGTTTGGACTTCAGATCGAGTCGCGCCATCAGCGTTCCGTATCTGTTCCAGCCTCCGTTCGTCCAGTCCCGAAGCCTTGCGCTGCCTTGTCGCGCGCGATCTCCCGCGCAAGATCATCGGCTGCATCATTGGC
>JBKBXK010000021.1:309-1721 GCA_046314095.1 Thermaurantiacus sp.
AGGGGCGTATCCGCCTGCGGCTCATGCGGGTCGGCCGTCCGACCCCGGCCGTCGATCGCCAGGGTCGCGAGGGCGTCGTCCTCCTCACGCCCGAACAGCGATCGAACACGGATATCGCGCTGCGGGAACGGAATCTCGAGGCCATGCTTGCGGAGCGAATCGTCCAGAGCCCAGCGATAGGCCGCCAGCATGCGGCCGCGGCGCTTGACGGCATCGAGCGTCGGCCAGACGATGAGCTGGAACTCCAGTGCCGAATCCCCGAACCCGGTAAGCCAGACCTGCGTCTGCTCCTGCTCTGTCTCGGGCATGGTGAAGGGAACGTTGCGTGCCGCCTCTAGTGCGGCCTGCTTCACCAGTTCCTTGTCGGAGCCATAGGCGACCGAGAAAGGCACGCGGACACGTCGCGTGGTGTGATTCCTGGTCCAGTTCACCAACTCTTTCGACATCAGCTCCGCGTTCGGGATCAGGATGTCGACATTGTCATTGGTGGTGATGGTGGTGGCGCGCGGCCCGATCGCGACGACCTGGCCGGCCGTGCCATTCGCCAGCTCGATATAGTCCCCAACCTCGACCGAGCGGTCGAACAGGAGGAGAATGCCGTAGGTGAAGTTGCGGACAATATCCTGAAGGCCAAGCCCGATGCCGACGCCAAGCGCGCCCGCGAACAGCGAAAGCGATGTGAGGTTGAGGCCGATGGCAGAGCCGGCGGCGATGACCCCGGCGAAGACAATCCCGTAGCGCAGCAGCTGGCCGAGAACATAGAGGACATAGCCCTGGGATGGCGCTGCGCGGCGCCGGAGCCTGGTGAAGACCTTGTTCACCACCGAGGCGAGCAACAGAGTCGCAACGATGATGATGACCGGCGCCAGGATCCAGGCGAGCGTCACCCGCTGGCCCGCGATCTGGAAAAGTTCAATGTCGAGCAGTGGCATCGCCGGGATCTCTGTCGCCGCTGAAGCCACGGAAGGCAAGCCTGCGCCAGGCCGACCGTCAGACGTGGATGCGGCAAGCCGTGCCCCGGTCTTGCCGATTGCGGATGCTGGAGGGCTGACCTACATTCACAGGCGAAAGGTGATCACGCATGGCTGACAACAAGGGCAGGCCTCCCAGCCCGATGGTGCGCAACATCCTGATGTGGGCGGGGATCCTGCTTGCGCTTGTTCTCCTGGTCCAGCTCTTCCAGGGGCCTTCACGGTCGGAAGGGGTCGGTAACGAGATTGCCTACTCCGATTTTCTCGCGAAACTTGATCAGGGCCAGGTGCGCGATGTTGCGATCTCCGGCCGTCAGATCAGTGGTCGGCTGACGAACGAGGAACAGTTTCGCACCTATAATCCGGGCGATGCCCAACTGATCGAACGGCTGCGGGGCAAGAATGTGCGCTTCGATGCCCAGCCGGAGGAGCGACCGAGCC
>JBKBXK010000021.1:1731-15778 GCA_046314095.1 Thermaurantiacus sp.
ATCATTGTGGGCGCACTGCCGTTCCTGATCATGATCGGCATCTGGATCTTTTTCATGCGCCAGATGCAGAACGGCCAGGGTCGCGGCGCCATGGGCTTCGGAAAGTCGCGCGCCCGGCTGCTGACGGAGAAACACGGTCGCGTCACCTTCGATGACGTCGCCGGCATCGACGAGGCGCGCGAGGAACTCCAGGAGATCGTCGACTTCCTGAAGGATCCATCACGTTTCCATCGCCTCGGCGGCAAAATTCCGAAGGGCGCCCTTCTTGTTGGCCCTCCGGGCACCGGCAAGACGCTGCTGGCCCGGGCAATCGCCGGCGAGGCGAACGTGCCGTTCTTCACGATTTCCGGCTCCGACTTTGTCGAAATGTTTGTGGGCGTCGGTGCGTCGCGCGTGCGCGACATGTTCGAGCAGGCGAAGAAGAACGCTCCCTGCATCGTCTTCATTGACGAAATCGACGCGGTCGGGCGGCACCGGGGCGCGGGCCTCGGCGGCGGTAATGACGAGCGCGAGCAGACCCTGAACCAGTTGCTGGTCGAAATGGATGGGTTCGAAGCCAATGAGGGGATCATCATCATCGCGGCGACCAACCGGCCCGACGTGCTTGACCCGGCACTTTTGCGGCCTGGCCGCTTCGACCGCCAGATCGTCGTTGGCCGGCCCGACATCGAGGGTCGGGTCAAAATCCTTCAGGTACATATGCGAAAGGTGCCGCTTGCGCCCGACGTGGACTCGCGGATCATCGCCCGCGGCACCCCTGGGTTTTCCGGCGCCGACCTGGCCAATCTCGTGAACGAGGCCGCGCTGCTAGCGGCCCGCCGCGGGCGAAGGCTCGTGTCCATGAAGGAGTTTGAAGACGCCAAGGACAAGGTGATGATGGGCGTCGAGCGCAAGTCCATGGTGATGACCGAGGATGAAAAGAAGCTCACCGCCTATCACGAGGCGGGCCATGCGCTCGTTTCGCTGCACGAGCCGGCCTCGGATCCGATCCACAAGGCGACCATCATTCCTCGTGGCCGGGCGCTGGGAATGGTGATGCGCCTGCCGGAGCGGGACAGCTACAGCTTCGCCCGCGACAAGATGTACGCCAACCTCTCGGTCGCCATGGGTGGCCGGGTGGCGGAAGAACTGATCTTTGGAGAGTCGAAGGTCACCTCCGGAGCCAGCGGTGACATCCAGATGGCCACCGACCTTGCCCGTGCCATGGTCACCCAATGGGGCATGTCTGACAAGCTCGGGCCGCTGAAATACAGCGAGAACCAGGAAGAGGTGTTTCTCGGCCACTCGGTGACGCGTCAGCAGAATGTGAGCGAGAAGACAGCCGAACTGATCGATGCAGAGGTCAAGCGGCTGGTGACCGAGGGCTATGATAAGGCCAAGGCGATCCTGACCGAGAACCTCGACAGCCTGCACGACCTGGCGACAGCGCTTCTCGAATACGAAACCCTGTCGGGCGAAGAAATCCGGAAAATCGTTGATGGCGAGCCGCTCGATCGGCCCGATCCTGCCGCCGCAACGCCGGTGCCGCAGGGAAGCGGCACGGCTGGCATTCCCAAGACAGGAACCCGGCGCGGCTTCGGAGGCGGCGCACCGGAGCCCAAGCCGGCAGAATAAGTCTTCGCCCGCCACCGGCTTGAACGCAGGGGCGGGCAGTGGCAGGGAGGCGCGCCTGCCAGCCCGAAGCCCGCCTGCCGGACGGGTGAGGGCTGACGGATCAGCCCGTTTCCTGGCCGCCGATCGTCGGCTCTGTCAGGGGAAACGCCCTTGGGGGATATGCGTGCCGGCTTTCGCCCGAAACCTGACCTTCTGGATCGTGATGGCGCTGTTCGCTGGCCTCTTCGTCGGCTGGCTGGTGAACACCCGCATGGACGAGGCCGGGATCGCCCAGGTGGCGGATGGGCTTGGCGTCGTTACCGACATCTTCCTGCGCTTCATCAAGATGATCATCGCGCCGCTCGTCATGTCGGCACTCATCTCCGGCATCGGCCACATGGGCGGAGACATTTCCGCGCTTGGCCGGATCGGCGGGCGGGCGATCGGCTGGTTCCTGGCAACCTCGGTCGTGGCGCTGGTAATCGGCGCTGTTCTGGTCACAGCCCTCCAGCCTGGCGTCGGGCTCAATCTGCCAATCCCGGAGACGAGCGCCGCGGCCGGCGTGTCGACCGAGGCCTTCACCTTGCGGAACTTCATCACGCATCTGGTGCCCCGCTCGGTATTCGAGGCGCTGGCCAACAACGAGATCCTGCAGATCGTCGTCTTCTCGGTGCTGGCCGGCATTGCGGTTGCAAGCCTCGGGGAAACGGGCAAACCCATCCTTCGCGCCGCCGAGGCGATCATGCAGATGATGCTGAAGATCACCGGCTATGTGATGTATCTGGCGCCGCCGGCAGTCTTTGCGGCGGTCGCGGCCACCATCGGCGTGCGCGGGCTGGAGGTGGTGGGAACCTACGGCGTTTTCATGGGCGGCTTCTACGTGGCGCTCATCCTGCTGCTCGCAGCCAACCTGTTCGCCTGCGGCCTCGTCATCGGTTTCCCGGCACTCAGGCGGCTGGTGATGGAAATCCGTGCACCCTTTCTGCTCGCCTTTTCCACCGCAAGCTCAGAGGCCGCCTATCCTCGACTTCTCGATTCGCTGGTCCGCTTCGGCATTCCTGTGCGGATTGCCTCCTTCGTCCTGCCGCTGGGCTACTCCTTCAACCTGGACGGCTCGATGATGTACGCGGTGTTTGCGACCATCTTCATTGCACAGGCCTATGGCATCGAGCTGTCGGCCATTCAGATCGTCGGCATGTGCGCGCTCCTGATGGTCACCTCCAAGGGCATCGCCGGGGTGCCGCGTGCCTCGCTCGTGGTGATTGCTGCCACGCTGCCGGTATTCGGCATTCCCGAGGCCGGGCTCCTTCTTATCCTGGGCGTCGACCACTTTCTCGACATGGGCCGGTCTGCCACCAATGCCGTTGGCAATGCCGTGGCCACCGCTGCCGTTTCGAAGTGGGAAATGGAGCGCGAAGTCCGGGAGGCTGCGCGTTCCAGCCAACGACCGGTGGCGCCTGCGGCTGCTGAGTGATTGACTCCCGCCCTTTCTGAGTTACACTCAGTTCGGAGGGGGATGACGGGAGATGAACGATGGCAACCCTTGCGCGTGATCCGGCCGATGCCCTGACGCTCGACGATCTCAACGTCGCGCGGACCCAATACTGGCTCGATCATGATGTTCTGGAGCGCTTTGCGAAGCTGCGCGCTGCCGGGCCAGTGCATTACTGCCCGGAGTCCTATTACGACGCCTATTGGTCGATCGTCTCCCACCAGCACATCATGGAGGTGGAGGGTCGACCCGACATCTTCTCAAGCGCATGGGACAAGGGCGGCATCACCATCTTCGACCGGCCGGAGTTCACCGAAGACGAGCCGCCGCTACCGATGTTCATCGCCATGGACCGGCCGGAGCATACGGGCCAGCGACGCACCGTGGCGCCGGCCTTCACGCCAGCCGAGATGGTCCGCCAAGAACCCGACATCCGTCGCCGCACAGCCGAGTTGCTGGACTCCCTGCCGGAAAACCTGCTGTTCGACTGGGTCGACCGGGTCTCGATCGAGCTCACCACGGGCATGCTGGCGATCCTGTTCGACTTCCCGTGGGAGGACCGACGGCTGCTGACCAAATGGTCGGACTGGGCGACAGATACCGAGTCCGTGCTCGACCCCGAGCGCAACAAGCAGCGCTGGCAGATCCTCTTCGAATGCGCTGGATACTTCACCAACCTCTGGAACGAGCGGAAGGAGAAGGAACCTCGGCCGGATCTCATCTCAATGATGATTCACTCCGAGGCAACCCGGAACATGACCCCGCAGGAATATCTCGGCAATCTCGTGCTCCTGATCGTTGGCGGAAACGACACCACCCGCAACAGCATGTCCGCCACCGTGATGATCCAGAACGCGTATCCCGATGGATGGCGCCGCATGATGGCCGACCCTTCGCTCATCCCCAACGGTGTGTCGGAGCTCATCCGCTGGCAGACGCCGCTTGCGCACATGCGGCGTACCGCACTGCGCGATTTCGAGGTGGCGGGCCGGCTGATCCGCGAAGGCGACAAGGTGGTGATGTGGTATCTTTCCGCCAACCGTGACGAGCAGGTGTTCGAAGACGCTGACGCATTCATCCCCGAACGCACCAATGCCCGACGGCATCTGGCTTTCGGCTTCGGCATCCATCGCTGCGTTGGCGCCCGGCTGGCGGAACTGCAGCTGTCGATACTTCTTCAGGAAATGCAGAAGCGTCGCATGACGGTGGAACTCGTCGGGCCGGTCGAGCGGGTCAACTCGCCTTTCGTGCACGGGTTCCGCAGCCTGCCTGTGGTGATGCGGCGGGGCTGAACCCGCCACATCGCCCCGGCCCGACTGCTACTTCGCAACGACCTCCAGTTCGACCCGGCGGTTCTGCGCTCGGCCCTCTTCTGTTTCGTTGGAGGCAATCGGCTCGGCTTCACCGCGACCTTCGACCTCGATCCGGTCGGAGTTGACACCGGCTGTGACGAGCGCGTCCTTTACCGCGCGAGCGCGCGCCTCTGATAATGCCTGGTTCTCCAGTGCGTCACCGATGTCGTCGGTGAAGCCCAGCAGCCGTATCTGCACATCCGGATAGGCCTGCATCACGCCTGCAATCCCGTCGATGGTCTGCTGGCTTTCAGGCAGCAAACGGTTGCTGTCGGTGTCGAACACGAGGTCATCGAACACGAAGCGGCGCCCGGCCGGCTCAGGGGTCGCAAGATAGCGTCGCGTCGCGTCCACAACGCCCCCCTGGCGGACGACAATGATCACACCACGGGGAAGCTCGACCGTCTGGTCAAGCGGCTCGGCAATCAGGGCAGCAGAATCATCGCCGGAGGCGGCGATGTCTGACCCCTGCTGGCAGCTCCGCAATCCGAAGATGAGGCCGACCCCGACGACCCCGGCAACAACCCACGGCAGCCAGCGTCCGCTTCCGGATTTCGGGGCGGGCGCCACAGGGTCAGTTGCACTGGCCGCGGGCGCCGACACACCGGCCGCTGCCCAGCCCGGATCGAAAAGGCCGGCAATGCCCGGAGGCAGCGCCTCGACGATCGCCGGCTTTGCCGACGCGACAAGTTGCGTGATGCCGCTCACAGTGGGCGCGCCGGAACCTGCCTTGGCAATCGCGCCCATCAACAGCGGGGAGGCGATCGCAGCCATCTCCCGAATCGTCCCGGGCTGCACGGAAAGCAGGCCGGAAAGTGCATTCGCAACCGGCTCCGTGCGCGCCCCCATCAACACTTCCGTCGTCGCTGCGCCCTGCTGCATCAGGGCAGAGCGGGCGGTCTCGTCCGCGAGCAAGGCAGAAACGCCTTCCAGCGGGTTCCCGCCAGCGGTGGCAGACTGCACAAGCGCGAACAGCTTTTCAGCGCCCCCAGCCTCCACAAGCTTCACTGCGCCGGCCAGCAGGGCCGGGATCATTGCCGCCATGCCGCGCTCGGCCGTAACTGTTTCCAGGCCCAGTAGGGCGGACAACTGGCGCATTGTATCACCCGAGAGACTCTCAAGCACCGTGTCGATCAGATTTGCCATCCCACTCCCCCGACCCGGTCAGCGATTTGCCGCCAACCGTTCTCCCGACACATCATTAACGCAGAAACTGCCGAAAATCGAGTGGCATGGCACCGTCAGTTCGCCGGTGCGCGCCGCCGGAACGAAAGCGCTTCTGCAATGTGCGCTCGCCGCACGGCAAGTTCTCCGTCGAGATCGGCGAGTGTTCTTGCAACACGCAACGTGCGCACCCATGCCCTCGCCGAAAGCCGCATCGCTTCTGCTGCTTGCTCCAGCAAGATGAGCCCAGCCGGCTCGGGGGCCGCAACCCGATCGAGCAGATCCGCATCGGCCTCGGCGTTGGTGCGGATTCCCGCGCCCTGATAGCGCTCGGTCTGCCGCTGCCGCGCCGCCACGACGCGCGCCTTCACGTCCGCGCTGCCCTCCGATGGAGGGGCGAGGGCGAGATCACTTGCCCTGACGGCGCTTACGTCGACGTGAAGATCGATGCGATCCAAGAGCGGGCCAGAAACCCGGGCTTGATAGTCGGCTGCGCATCTCGGCGCCCGGGCGCAGGCGAGCGCGGGCTCGCCGAGATGGCCGCAGCGGCAGGGGTTCATCGCGGCCACCAGCTGCACCCGGGCGGGATAGGTCACGTGCGCCGCGGCCCGCGCCACCTGAACCTCGCCACGTTCGAGCGGCTGCCGCAGCGAATCGAGAACATTGGTCTGGAACTCAGGCAGTTCGTCGAGGAAGAGCACGCCGAGATGCGCGAGGCTGACTTCACCCGGTTTCGCGCGCGCCCCGCCACCGACCAGCGCCGGCATCGAGGCACTGTGATGCGGGGCGCGGAAGGGGCGGTGCCGACGCAGGGTGGCACCTTCGAGCGTTCCGGCCACGGACTCAATCAACGCCACTTCCAGCGCCTCGGCGGTCGAAAGCTCGGGAAGGATGCCGGGCAGACACGCCGCCAGCATCGACTTGCCGGCGCCAGGCGGTCCGCACATCAGGAGATTGTGGCCGCCCGCAGCCGCCACTTCGAGCGCCCGCTTCGGTCCCTCCTGACCTTTGACCTGCCGCATATCCGGCCCGCGAAACGGCGCGACCTGCAGTACCGCGGGTGGCGTTTCGGGCAGAAGCGCCTCGCCGCGCAGGTGTCGGACGAGCCCGAGAAGATCGGGCGCCCCAACCACCGCAACACCTTCGCCGCCGCCTGTCCCGACCAGCCAGCTTGCCTCGGCCGCCTGCGCGGCCGGGCAGATGAGCGACAGGCGCTGTTCCAGCGAATGGAGCGCAGCGACCAGCACACCCGGCACGGGCGCGAGCCGACCATCGAGCGCGAGCTCGCCAACCGCCAGATGGGTCGCGAGCGTCTCCGGATCGATGATGCCGAGGGCGCCAAGAAGCCCAAGCGCGATGGGAAGATCATAATGCGAGCCGGCCTTTTCGAGATCGGCCGGTGCCAGATTGACCGTAACCCGCTTGGGCGGCAGCGACAGGCCGATTGCGGCAAAGGCGGAGGTCACCCGATCCCGGCTCTCGCGTACCGCCTTGTCGGGCAGGCCAACGACCGTGAAGCTGGCGAGCCCCTGCGCAACCTGAACCTGCACATCGACCTGGCGGGCCTCAAGACCAGCGGTCGCAACCGTGGCGATCCGGGCGACCATGGCCCTTCCCCCTCTTGCGTCTTGACCCTCTCTCGCTCTAGCGAGCCGCCGCATGGCCCGGCAAGCCGGTTGATGCCCCGGCGCCCGAAGCCTATGTGCTGGCGCGTCGCCGGATTAGCTCAGCTGGTAGAGCAGCGGTTTTGTAAACCGAAGGTCGCGGGTTCGATCCCTGCATCCGGCACCATTCGCTGCGGCCAGGCGGAACTCCCGGGAGACCGGAAAGTCGCCTTCTGGCGGCCGTGGGGGGATTGCCGGGGCGGCGCCAGGGCCGGCATCTCAGGCCACGCCTTCTTGCCGCGCACGCTGCATCGCCGCCCACACCAGCTTTTCGACCTCCACCACAAGCAGCAGCACCACGCCCACCGCAATCACGCGAACACCGTCCTCCAGAGCGACGGCACGGGTGTCGAAAATCGTCTGCAGCGGAGGCCAGTAGGTGAACAGAAACTGCCCGATGACCACCGCGATCAGGCCGATGAGAACGGCGCGCGTGCCAAGGATGCCCTGCCAGCTGATCGAGGTGCCATGCACGTAACGAACGGAGAACAGGTAGAAGATTTCCATCACCACGATGGTGTTGACGACGAGCGTCCGTGACTCCTCCACCGAGGCGCCTCGCGCCTGCGAATCCAGGAACATGCCGAACGCGCCGGCGACGAACAGCAACGACACGAAAACGATCCGCCACAGGAGGCGGCCGGAGAGGATGGACGATGCCCGATCCCGAGGTGGGCGGCGCATGGAGCCGGGCTCCGGTGGCTCGAAGGCAAGGGCGATGCCGAGCGCCGAGGCGGTGATCATGTTCACCCACAGGATCTGCAGGGGGGTGATGGGCAGCATCACTCCGAGCAGTAGCGCCGAGAGAATGGCGAGCGCTTCTCCGCCATTCACGGGCAGCGCCCAAGAGATGACCTTCATCAGATTGTCCCAGACGGTGCGGCCCTCGCGCACGGCGGCGGCGATTGACGCGAAGTTGTCGTCAGCCAGTACCATGTCGGAAACGTCCTTGGCGGCCTCAGTTCCCTTTTTCCCCATGGCGATTCCGATGTCTGCCCGCTTCAGCGCCGGCGCATCATTCACGCCGTCGCCCGTCATCGCGACCACATGACCGTGCCGCTGAAAGGCCTCGACCAGCCGCAACTTGTGCTCGGGAGCGGTACGGGCGAACACCGCGGTGTCATCGAGCCGCCGTGCCAGGTTTGCATCATCGAGCGCGTCGATCTCCGCGCCGGTCAGCACTCCAGGCTCGTCGGCAAGCCTGAGCTGCTGCGCGATTGCCTTCGCGGTGCCGGCATGGTCGCCGGTGATCATGGCCACGCGAATGCCGGCTCCGCGGCATGCTGCGACCGCTTCGATTGCCTCGGGGCGGGGCGGGTCGATGAAGCCGGCAAGCCCGAGAAAGCGTGCGCCACCCAGCGTATCAAGATCGCCGCCGTCGCGGGCGGCGAACGCGAGAACGCGCAGGCCTTGCGCGGCAAGGCGGTCTGCCGCTGCATGCCAGGCGCTCTCGTCGAGGCGACCGCCGCCTTCAGCATTGGCACATATTTCGAGCACTGCCTCCGGCGCGCCCTTGATCCAGATGCGGGTTTCGCCATCGGGCATCCGGTTGGCGGTCGCCATGACCCGCGTCTCGGGAGAAAAAGGAACAACATCGAGCCGAGGTGCGTCGGCCCTCACGCCGAAGACCTGGGCCCGATGCGCGAGCGTCAGAAGCGCGCCTTCCATGGGATCGCCGTCAACCGCCCATTCGCCCCCGCGCTCAAAAAGGTCGGCGTCGTTACAGAGGAGGCCCGCCAACGCGATCTCGCGTGCCTCGTCGTCGAGTTCTTCGACCCTCCCCTCAGGCGCATAGCCGACGCCCTCGACACGCTTGGTGCCTGAACGCGTCTCCAACGCGGTCACCGCCATCTCGTTCCGGGTGAGCGTCCCTGTCTTGTCGGAACAGATGATGGTCACCGATCCGAGAGTTTCGACGGCTGGGAGCCGTCGGATGAGCGCATTGCGCCCGGCCATGCGCTGAACCCCAACCGCCAGTGTCACGGTGAGGATGGCGGGAAGCCCTTCCGGAATCGCGGCGACCGAGATGCCCACCACCAGCATGAAGGCATCGGAGAGTCCCTGCCCGCGCACGAGCATGGCGAAGGCGAAGGCAGCTGCCGAGAGTGCAAGGATCGCAAGCGTCAGCCGCTGCGCGAAGCGCCCCATCTGGTCCATTAGCGGTGTGCGCGCTTCCTCCACGCGGCCGAGCATGTCCGAGACGCGGCCCAGCTCGCTCGCGGCACCGGTTGCCACAACGACGCCCCGCCCCTGACCCGCAACCACGAAGGTGCCGGCGAAGGCCATCGCGTCGCGATCCCCCAAGACCGAATCCGCGGCACCGGCGACGGTGGATTTGGCAACCGGCACCGACTCTCCGGTCAGGATGGCTTCATCAATGGTCAGCTGCCGCGTCTCGACGAGGCGAAGGTCAGCCGGCACCCGGTCTCCGGCTTCGAGCAGGACGATATCGCCCGGCACCACCTCGGCGGCGGCTATGGTCCGTCGCCGAGCCTCGCGAAGGACAACGGCCTCCGGATCGATCATCGCGCGAATGGCCTTCAGCGCTTCGGCAGCCCTGCCCTCCTGGAAGAAGCCGATGCCCGTGTTTGCGAGCACGACCGCCGAGATCACGAGCGCGTCCGTCGGGTGGCCAAGCGCCAGCGAAAGCAGCGCCGCCGCCACGAGGAACAGGATGAGAGGGTTGTTGAACTGGCGCAAAAGGCGAAGGAACGCGCCTTCTGCCTCCGCTTCGGGGAGCCGGTTGGGCCCGTGAAGGCCGAGCCTACGGGCAGCCTCATCCGAGCTGAGCCCTGTGTCGCCGGCATCGATCAGCGCCAGGACCTCGTCCACACCAAGGGCATGCCAAGGGGGCACGCTGCGGCCCGGCGCCGCCGGGCTGTCCGGCCGGTCTGTCTCCGCAAGCCTTGTCATGGCGTCATCTTCCCGTGGCATGACCGCCGGGCTAGCGGCAAGGGATGACGACCGGGAGACGACGATGAACCTCACGACCGCGGGCCATGCGAACAGCCGCTACGCCCGGATGCTAGACCTTGCAGCGCCCCTCAAACCGCTGCGCACGGCCGTGGTGCACCCGGTCGATCCTGTGTCGCTCGCCGGCGCTCTCGACGCGGCAGCAGATCGGTTGATTGTCCCCGTTCTCGTTGGCCCGCAAGCGCGGATCGCGGCGGCCGCAGAGGCTGCCGGGCGGAGCATCGACGATGTGGAGCGCGTCCCCACTGCGCATAGCCACGCCGCCGCCGAGGCCGCCGTCCGTCTCGTTCACGAAGGCCGCGTCGAGGCGATCATGAAAGGATCGCTCCACACGGACGAACTGATGGCCGCAATCGTCAGCGAGACGGGACTGCGTACCGGCCGACGAATATCCCACATTTTCGCCCTCGACGTGCCGAGCTATCCAAAGCCGTTGTTCATCACCGATGCCGCAATCAATATCGAGCCGACGCTGGAGACAAAGGCGGATATCGTCCAGAACGCGATCGACCTTGCCCGCGCGCTCGGAATTGCCGAGCCACGGGTCGCGATCCTCGCCGCTGTGGAAACGGTGAACTCCAAAATGCGGTCCACCATCGATGCCGCAGCGCTTTGCAAGATGGCGGACCGCGGGCAGATAGAAGGTGGCATTCTCGATGGCCCGCTTGCATTCGACAATGCGATTTCCGCGGAGGCAGCGCGCGCCAAGCAGATTGCCTCGCCCGTGGCCGGTGCAGCGGACATCCTGCTCGCACCCAATCTGGAAAGCGGGAACATGATCGCGAAGCAGCTCATCTATCTCGCCGGCGCCGAGGCCGCCGGCATCGTGCTCGGCGCACGCGTTCCGGTGATGCTCACCAGTCGCTCCGACGGCCCGCTGGCGCGCGCCGCGTCGGCCGCACTGGCGTTGATCTTTGCCCGCCGCCAGGCGGAAGCCGCGCCCGTGACCGCATGAGCGAGGCGCCCAGCCCGGCAATCCTGGTGCTGAACGCCGGCTCATCGAGCCTCAAATTCGCGCTGTTCGATCGTGCCGGCACCGATCTCCTGTTGCGGGGCCTGATCGATCTTGGGCACGCGCCGCCGGACCTCAAGGCGTCTGGCCCGTTGGCCGAGAGCCTGCTTTCCGGGCCGGCGCCCGACGAGGGGGACCATCGGGCGCAGCTCGCCTTCCTCCTGGATGCCATAGCCAGCCGGCTGCCGCAGGTGGAACTGGCTGCTGCCGGACACCGCATCGTGCATGGCGGCACCATATTTGACGCGCCGCAACTGCTGGACATCGACACCCTTGACCAGCTCGACCTTCTGACGCCGTTGGCGCCGGGCCACCAGCCACACAATCTTGCCGCGGTGCGGGCGGTGGCTGCATCCTTTCCGGATCTGCCCCAGGTCGGCTGCTTCGACACCGCCTTTCACCGCAGTGCCCATCCGCTGGCCCGGCGATTCCCCATTCCACGCCTGCTCCACGAGGATGGGCTGCAACGCTACGGCTTCCACGGCCTCTCGTACCAGCATGTTTCGGAAGTGCTTCCGGCGTCGGCCGGCGAGGCTGCGCGCGGGCGCGTGATCGCTGCCCATCTTGGCTCCGGCGCCAGCCTGTGCGCGATGCGGGAGCTGAAATCGGTCGCAACCACCATGGGGCTGACCGCGCTGGACGGGCTGATGATGGGCACGCGCCCGGGAAGCCTCGACCCGGGCCTCGTGCTGCATCTGGTGCGTCAGCCGGATGCCACCCCTGCTTCGGTCGAGACCCTGCTAGGCAGCCAGTCCGGACTCCTTGGCGTGTCCGGCATCTCGGCAGACCTCCGCGTTCTGGAGGCCAGCGATGCGCCGGAGGCGGCCGAAGCGATGGACCTGTTCGCACGGATCGCCGCGCGTGCGATCGCCGGTCTCACGGTGGACCTCGGCGGTCTTGACCATCTCATCTTTACCGGCGGCATCGGCGAGAACAGCGCCGCGATGCGGGCGCGGATCGTGCGCGACCTGGGCCATCTCGGGGCCTCACTCGACGAGATGGCCAACAACAGTGCGGCAGAGCGCATTTCCACGAGCGAGTCCGCGGTCGCGATCCGGGTGATCCGGGCAGACGAGGAGGGCGTGATTGCGCGGGCCACAGCAGCCCTTCTGGCGCCCGTGGAGCCGGACAGCAGATAGCGCTCCTTCCCCCGGGCGTGCAGGCGGGATAGGCGGTCAGCTGCGATGCTTGCTGACGCGCTTGATCTCGGCTTCCGCGCCATGTTCTTTGAGGGGGCCGCCTTTGCGGAGGTGATCCGCTCGCCCGCTGCATCACGCCTTGCCTATCTCGTGCTGCTTTTGGGCGCGACAAGTCTCGCACTCAGCCAGAGCGTCGTACTGTTCGCAAATCGGGTGCCTCCGGTCCGGTTCCTGTTCGCGCTTGCCGTTTCAGGCATCCAGTTTGCGCTGTCGGCCGTCGCATATGGGCTAGCCTTCGTGGTCGCAGCCCAGGCGTTGGGGGTCGATGCGGCCGGCCCCGGCGGCGTTCTGGCGCTGGTGGCGCTGTCGTGGGCGCCCTATTTCCTGGCGCTTTTCGCAATCGTGCCGCACTTCGGGCTTGGCTGGCAGCGGATCCTGGAAGGCTGGGTGGCAGCGCTGATGGTGTTCGCGCTGGCCGACGGGCTGGGGGTCAGCCTTGCAATCGCACTGGCCATCGGGATCCTCGGTTGGGGCATCGGCTATGCAGCCAATCTGCTTATCGGGCCATTGCTCGGCCGCATCGGCTGGCGGCTGCTTGAAATCGCGACGGGGCGCCAGCTGGAAGCCACTGTCGATCCGGTCGCAGTCCTGCGCAAGAGTGCCGCGACACTCGACGTTCCCGAGGCACGGCCTTGATCCTTGATCTCGCCATCGCAGCCGTGATGCTGGGGCTGCTGGTTGTGCTGGTGGCCGGCCTTCTCGCCCCCTTCGAATCGCTTGGCTGGTGGGCTGGCTGGTCTGGCCCGGACGACATGCGGGCGGGCGCCCCCAGCCGGTTTCGCGAGAGCTTTGACCCGGCGGCCGTGCAGCCGGACGCCCGGGTTGTTGTGCTGTTCGGAATCAACGACGCATCGGAAACACTCCGCCACACCCATGAGGAGCAGTTCGTCGCTGATCTCGCAGCCGCGCTTCCGGGATGTCGCGTGATCGCAGACCTGTTTCCCTATTCCGCGTTCGGCGTGCCGCTGAACGGAGACCGCGTGCTCGCCCGTTTCTGGGCGGCCGTGGCAACGCCTTCGGGGCGCCTCACCGGCCTACTCAATCTCATGATAAATCTCAGGAATTTTCTGCAGGTTCTGACCTCGGCCGACCATCGATACGGCCCCTTCTACAACTTCGGCCTTGCACAGGTGATTGTCGACGCCATGCTGCGCGACGGCTATGATCCGGCACGGCCGCGACCCTTGGTGCTGGTGGGCTATTCGGGTGGCGGCCAGCTTGCCATCGCAGCATCCGGCATGGTGCACGAGACACTCGGCGTCCCCGTTCATGTCGTCTCGATTGGCGGATTCCTGGCCTCGGTGCCAGGTATCGATGGAGTCGCGCGGCTCACCCACATCCATGGCAGCCGGGATTCGCTGCAGGCCCTCGGGCGCATCGTATTCCCTGAACGCTGGCCAGCCATGCCGCATTCCCACTGGAACCGTGCCGAGCGCGAAGGGCGTATCCGGATGGTTGCAATGGAGGGCGTTCAGCATGCCGGGCCCGGCGGCTATTTCGGCCGAGAGGCCCACATGCCCGACGGGCGAACCCACATGGCAACCACCGTTGACCTGACAGCGAAAGCCGTACGCGCAGCGATCAGTCAGCCTGAGCCG
>JBKBXK010000022.1:0-15571 GCA_046314095.1 Thermaurantiacus sp.
GGCTTCGCCCGGTGCACACCAACGTTGTCATTCTGGGCTTCGGCGGGAACGCGCTGATCGGCACCTCGCTCTATGTGGCGCAGCGGACATCGCAGGCACGGCTGTTTGGTGGTTTGTGGCCGGCGACGATCCTGTTCGTCGGGTTCAATACGCTCGCAGTGATCGCGGTGGTCGGTTACCTCTTTGGTGTCACAAAGAGCATGGAATATGCCGAGTTTGAGTGGTTCATCTACTGGCCGCTAATCCTCATCTGGGTGCTGTATTTCGTGATCTTCACGGGCACCATCATTCGCAGGCGCGAACCACATATTTACGTCGCCAACTGGTTCTACTGGTCATTCATTGTCGCGGTAGCAGTTTTGGTCATAGTGAATAATCTATCGTTGCCCGTTTCACTTACCGGAACCAAAAGCTATCCGGTCTGGTCGGGTGTGCAAAGCGCCATGATCCAGTGGTGGTATGGGCACAACATGGTGGGTTTCTTCCTCACCGCCGGCTTCCTCGGAATGATGTACTATTTTCTTCCGAAACAGGCCGGGCGACCCATTTACTCGTACCGCCTGTCAATCGTGCATTTCTGGTCGCTAATCTTTCTCTACATCTGGGCCGGCCCCCACCATCTGCACTACACCTCACTTCCAGACTGGACCCAGACGCTCGGCATGGTCTTTTCCGTGATGCTGTGGATGCCATCGTGGGGGGGGATGGTGAATGGAATTATGACTCTCTCGGGCGCGTGGCACAAGCTGCGTACGGATCCGGTCGTGCGCTTCCTTGTGGTTGCAGTCGCCTTTTACGGAATGGCCACCTTCGAGGGGCCTCTCATGTCGATCCGGGAGGTGAACGCGCTTTCCCACTACACCGACTGGACTGTGGGCCATGTTCACTCCGGCGCGCTCGGCTGGGTGGGGTTCATGGCCTTTGGTGCGCTATACTATCTGATACCGCGCCTCTGGGGCGTGCAGCGCCTCTACTCGACCCGTCTCGTCGAACTCCATTTCTGGCTCGCGACGGTCGGCATCCTCCTCTACATCACGGCGATGTGGGTGTCGGGCATCACCCAGGCGCTCATGTGGCGCACCTACGACGACCAGGGCTTCCTCCAATATTCCTTCTCCGACACGGTGGTGATGCTCCATCCCTATTATGTAACGCGGTTCTTCGGCGGCCTGTTCTACCTCGCCGGCATGCTGGTGATGGTCTGGAACGTGGTGCAGACCATTCGCGGCGTGCATCTGCGCGAGGCTGCGGCCCGGCCTGCGACACTTCCGTCCGGCGCGCAGCCGGCGCCGGCGGAATGAGCGCGATGGAGGCGTTCCGATGAGCCAGCCCCCGCACGACGAACCCGGCCCCCTTCCGCCGCAACAGCCGCTGGTGCCCGAGCCCCTCGCGGACGATACGGGCCCCTATGTAAAGCCCATGTTCCGCCACGAGGTGGTGGAAAAGTCAGCGCCGCTGATGCTGCTGCTGACGCTCGTGACGATCCTCATCGGCGGGGTGGTGACCGTGGTGCCCCTGTTCACGATCGAATCGACAATCGAGCCGGTTGACGGGATGCGGCCCTACTCGCCGCTGGAGCTGGCCGGCCGCAACATCTACACGCGCGAGGGCTGCTATACCTGCCACAGCCAGCAAATCCGCCCATTTCGCGACGAAGTGGACCGATATGGGCACTACAGCCTTGCGGCCGAGAGCCAGTTCGATCACCCGTTCCAGTGGGGGTCCAAGCGCACCGGACCCGATCTCGCGCGGGTCGGTGGCAAATATTCCAATGCCTGGCACGCCGCACATCTCGAGGATCCACGCCAGGTGCTTCCCGGCTCGATCATGCCCGCCTACGGCTTTCTCGCCCGGCGTGAGGTGAACCCCGAGGAGATGGCCGCGCATCTCATAACGCTGCGCCGCCTGGGCGTCCCCTACACGGACGAGATGATCGAAAGCGCTGCGGCCGACATGCGGGCCCAGGCCAATCCGCTCGACCGTGGGGCGACGGCCATGCGGGAGCGCTACCCGAAAGCGCCGCTTGGACCCTTCACCGGCGAGACTCCGGTTCCCGGCGACCCGGCTCCGCAGCGCATCACCGAGATGGACGCGCTCATCGCCTATCTTCAGGTGCTTGGGACACTCGCGGAGATTGATCAGGCACAACCGGAAGACCTGCGGCAGACCCAACGCACCGGGGCCATCCGCCCGTGAGCGAGGTCGCTTTCGGAGCCGTGGAGGCCCTGTTCCTGATCTTCGGCATCGCCTTCATCGTGGCGATCTGGTTCCTGGCGTTCCGCCCGTCTGCAAAGGAGCGGATGAAGGACCATGCAATGATCCCGTTCCGCGACGACACGCCGAACGGAGACGGGGGCAAGAATGGCCAAGCCTGAGCGCGACCCGCTGACGGGACAATGGACCACGGGCCACAGCTGGGACGGGATCAAGGAGCTGAAGACGCCGGTCCCGATCTGGTGGGTCTCGACCTTCCTGATTTCCGTAGCGTTTGCAATCGTCTATGTCGTTCTCAATCCCTCCTTCCCCTCGCCAGACGGACGGGTGTTCGCGCTGAACCCGGTGTCGACCCGGGATGCGCTGGAGATCCAGCGTGAAGCGGCGCGGGTTCGGCTCGCCGGGATGAGCGAGGAGATTCTCTCCCGGCCGATCGAGGAGCTGGGCCGCGACGAGGAACTGGCGCGCTTTGCGTTCAATGCCGGGCGTGCGCTCTACCAGGTGCATTGCATCGGCTGCCACGGGCCGGGGGCTGCGGGCCAGGCTGGGCAGTTCCCGGCGCTGGTGAACGATGACTGGTTGTGGGGTGGCACCAAGGAGGACATCCACCAGACCATTCGCTACGGGATCCGCAACGATCATCCCGATGCCCGGCAGAGCCAGATGCCGATCTTTGGCCAGGTTCTGCAACCGGGCGAGATAGACCAGTTGACGGACTATGTGCTGGTGATGGGCGAGGTGCCGGCCGGTCATTCGCGCCGGGTGAACCACCCTGCGCACGAACTGTATCAGCAGCAATGTGCCGCCTGTCACGGTGAAGACGGGCGCGGCAATGTGGAGTTCGGCGCCCCCAATCTCACCGACGCCATCTGGCTCTATGGTGGCACGCGCGCCGAGATCCGGCGGCAGATCGCGTGGCCGCGCATGGGCGTGATGCCGGGGTTTCACGACCGGCTGACGGATTCCGAGCTCAAGATGCTCACAGTCTATGTGCATGGTCTCGGTGGTGGCCAGCCACCGCGCGCGCCGGAGCCGGCCGCTCCGGAGTCCGCCTCAGCCGCGGCCGCCGGGCAGCCCGGATAAGGCGTGACGGAGACCGACACAAAGCCGCCGCCCCCGCCCGGAGCGGCGCAGCGTCCGAGGGCGCGGGTTCACGAGGCCGTCCCGGCACGGGGCACCCATGTCGTGCGCCGCCCGGTACGGCCGAGGCCCACAACCGGGCGCTGGAGGTCGATCAAGAACATCGCGATGGTCCTGATCCTCGCGCTGTTCTTCATCCTGCCGCACCTGCCGTGGGAGCGGCCGGCCGGCCAGCCGCAGCAGGCACTCCTGTTCGATTTTGCGGGTGGCCATGCCTATGTCTTCTGGTTCCGGCTTGGGTACGAGGACCTGCTGCTGCTGATGGGGCTGCTGCTCGTCTCGGCGATGGGGCTCTTCTTCACGAACACGCTGGTCGGCCGGGTCTGGTGCGGGTTTGCCTGCCCACAGACCGTATGGACCGACCTGTTCCGAAAGATCGACCATTCGCTGGGGCCGCGCATCGGCCGCGGCGGAGTCAAGATCTTCTGGGCGGCTGTTTCCTTCCTGACGGCGCTTACCGTCCTTGCCTATTTTGCGCCGGCCTCGACGCTTTGGCCGGCCATCTTCACGGGGGAAGCCGCGGGTTTCACCTATGCGCTGCTGGCGGCCTTCACGCTCGCCACCTTCTTCCTCGCAACCTTGGTGCAGGACATGGTGTGCACCCATTTCTGCCCTTGGCCGCGCTTTCAGGCAGTGATGGTCGATCGCGACACGAAGATCGTGACCTACCAGGCCTGGCGGGGGGAGCCGCGCGGGCCAGTGAAGCGCAAGGCGGCCGCCGAAACCGGCGTGCCCAAGGGAGACTGTGTCGATTGCGGCCTGTGCGTGAAAGTCTGCCCGATGGGCATCGACATCCGGGAGGGCTCCCAACTGGCCTGCATCGGGTGCGGCCTGTGCGCTGACGCGTGCGACCAGGTGATGGACAGGCTTGGGCTGGAAGAAGGCCTCATCCGGTTCAGCTCAGATCGCGAGCAGGAGCGTGCGATCACCGGAGCCGCTGCGCCTGCACCAAGGATTCGCGCCCGGACGTTCGGCTATGGCGCAATGATGCTGCTGGTGGCGGCCATCATCGTTCCGGTCTATCTCGACCGGATCGGCGTGATCGTGAATGTGGTGCCGGATCGGACCGGCGGCTTCGTGACGCTTTCCGATGGCTCCATCCGCAACATCTATCAGCTTGGCGTTCAGGACGGGCGCGACCCGGCAGGCCCGCTCGTGGTCACTGTCGACGGCGTCCCGCAGGCGCAGGTGCTGATCCTGTCGCCCGGTGCCGCAGTGGATCATGGGAACCGGATTCCGGCGCCTTCGGGCAAGGTGAACCAGGAGAACTACCGGATGCTGGTGACCGCGCCGGCAGGGGTGGCATCCGGACGGACTCCGGTCACGTTCCTGTTCACGCCTGAGACCGGGGGCGTAGCGGTTGCGGAAGCTCGCGCGACCTTCGTTGCGCCCGAGCACAGCCGGTGACACGCGCACTTGCCTGGCTTCGCGAGGGAGATCGCTGGATCCCCGGCCTGTTCATCCTCGCCTTTCTCCTGCTGTTCGCGGTGAATGGCCGGATGGTGTGGATCGCCGTCGCGACCAACACGGGGCTTGTGACCGATGCACCCGTGATCACCGGTGCGGCCGCTCTCCAGGTCGATATCGCCTTTGCCGGCGAGGCTGCACGGGAGGAGCCTGTGTCCGTCATTATCCGGGACGCAACCGGGGCGCCCGTCCGCGGCGCCCGCGTCACGCTCTCGGCCGAGCGGACCACACGCTACGCCCAGAAAATCCGCGTGCCCCTTGAAGCTGATGGTGCGGTCCACAGGGGACGCCTTGCGCTCCCGCTCGGCGGCGAATGGGTGCTGACCGCGCGCGCCGACACGGTGGCCGGTCCGGTCGAGGCGCGCCGCACCTTCGAGGTCCGGCCGGGCCGCGCGCCATGACCACGCACTGGCCCGGCGCGGGCGCCAACGGCGAGACAAGCCTCGCCGGGCATGTTGTCCGCTCGACCGACGGGCTCGCGACCCTCAGCCTGTTTGTCGATGGCGTTCGCTGCGGCGGGTGTGTGCGCAAGATCGAGCGCGCGCTTGCCGCCGATCCGAAGGTGGAGCGCGCCCGGCTGAATCTCTCGACGCGGCGGCTGGAAGTCGCGTGGCGTGGGCCGCGCGGTCTTGCGGACCGCTTTGTGGCCCTGCTGGCCGAGCTCGGGCACGCCGTGGTGCCATGGGTGCCCGACGATGTGGCCAGGGCCGACCGGGATCGTGAGCGAGACCTCCTGCTTGCCTTCGGTGTGGCGGCATTCGCGCTCGCCAATGTGATGATGCTGGCCTGGGCGGTCTGGCTTGGTCACGCCAGCGACATGGGGCCGGGGACAAGGGCCTTCTTCCACTGGTTGCAGGCTCTGATTGCGGTTCCCGCCATCCTGTGGTCCGGTCGGATCTTCTACGGTTCGGCCTTGAAGGCGCTGCGCGCGCGCCAGACCAACATGGACGTGCCGATCGCAGCCGGAGTGCTGCTCACGACAGCAATGAGCCTTTCCGAGACGCTGCGGCATGGCCCGCATGTCTATTTCGACGGAGCGCTCGCCCTTCTCACGGTGCTGCTTTTGGGCCGGTGGCTCGACAGCCGGATGCGCGGACGAACCCGGTCCGGCGTGCAGCAGCTTGCCAGCCTTGCTGCCCAGCCTGTCACCCTGCGCCTTGCCGATGGTCGCACCGAGGCAGTGCCGGCGGCGCGGGTTCAGCCGGGCGCGCTGCTGCAGGTTGCGGTCGGGGAGCGGGTCGGTGCCGATGGAGTAGTGGTCGAAGGCGAGACCAAAGCCGATACCAGCCTGGTGACGGGGGAATGGGCGCCGCGGCCGCTCGCGGTTGGCGATGCCGTTGCGGCGGGTATGCTCAACCTTGGAGCCCCCATCCTCGTCGAGGCCCGCCAGACAGGGGCCGCCTCGACCATGTTCGAGATGGTCCGGCTGCTCGAGGCTGCGGAGCAGAAACAGGGCCGTCATGTCGCGCTCGCGGATCGGGTGGTGCGCTGGTACACGCCCGTGGTCCATCTCCTGGCATTGGCAACATTCGTCGGATGGCTGGCCCTCGGCTCGGTCGGCTGGCAGCTCGCGCTCGTCCACGCCGTTTGCGTCCTGATCATCGCCTGCCCCTGCGCGCTGGGCCTTGCAGTTCCAGCTGCACAGGTCGCCGCCGCTGGCCGGCTTCTGAAGGAGGGCGTGCTCATCGCCTCGGAAACGGCGCTGGAACGTGCCGCATCGGTCGACACAGTCCTTCTCGACAAGACGGGCACGCTGACGCTTCCCGGTGCGGTGATGGTGGCCCAGCCTGAGGACGACGGGCTCGTCGAACTTGCCTCCGGCATCGCTGCGGCCTCTCGGCATCCACTTGCGCGTGCTATCCGCGCGCTCGCTCCCGATGCGCCCGCGCTCGATGGAGTTGTGGAATATCCTGGCCAGGGCCTTTCCTGGCAGGGGTCCGCCGGAGAGGTGCGGCTGGGCTCGGCGGATTGGTGCGGGCTCTCGCCGGCCGCTGGGTCTCATGGCGCTGAACTCGAGGCGTGGATTGCGGTGCCCGGCCGGCCACCAGGCCGCTTCGCGCTTGCAGCGGCGCTTCGGCCCGATGCACGGGCGACAGTTGCAGGGCTCGTATCACTTGGGCTCCGCCCGATCCTCGTCTCGGGCGACCGCCCCGGCCCCACGGCCGCCGCCGCTCGCAGCCTCGACATCGCGGAATGGCATTTCGGGCTGGCGCCGAAGGACAAGCTCGCGCTTCTGGAACGGCTCCAGGCAGAAGGACGTCGGGTGCTGGTCGTGGGGGACGGGCTCAACGACGCGCCCGCGCTGGCGCATGGAGACGCAAGCCTCGCGCCCGGCACGGCGGCCGACGCCAGCCGCCAGGTCGCAGACGCGGTGTGGATGGGAACCAGGCTCGGTCCGGTGCTTGCGCATGTGCGTGTGGCTCGCCGCACCTTGGTGATTGTCCGTCAGAATATCGGCTTTTCGTTTGTATACAATGCTTTGTGGGTGCCGGTCGCGATGGCGGGTCTCGTCACACCCTGGATTGCGGCCGCCGCCATGTCGGCAAGCTCCCTGATCGTGACGTTGAATGCCATGCGCCTGTCGCGCGCCCAACCGGGCACAGGTGCGCCGGCCGGCAAACCTGCGGGCGTCGCCCCGTGAACAGCCTTTTGCTGCTCATCCCGCTTGCGCTGGTCCTTGGCCTGATCGGCCTGGCCGCCTTCGTCTGGTCCGTCCGGTCGGGCCAGTATGACGATCTCGATGGCGCCGCCCAGCGCATCCTTCATGACGATGAGGAAGGAGGTCCCAATGGCTGATCCGGCAACCAGCCCCGATCCGGATGTGCGGCGGTCCAGGATCGCGATCGCGGCCATCGTTGGCCTGTTGCTGCTGGTGACGCTTCTCACCATCCTGTTCGGGCTCAACGCTCTCTATCTTTCCGCTGCGATCGCCACGCCCATCGTCATCATCCTGATCATCTTGCTGTCGCTTGAGTCCAGCAATCCCGAACTTGCCGGGGTGTTGTTCGCAGATGAGGCGGACGAGAAGGTCGGACCGCGGTGGAGCGCAGGACGACGGAGCCGGCCGCGGCCGCGCGGCCGCGGCTGCTGCCTGCCTTTGCCGCCTTCAACGCGATTCTTGCGCTCACCTTCGGGACATTCGCAGTCCATGGGATCGAACCGGGGCGGGAGCGGGACTGGATCCTGATCGGCGTCACATTCCAGTTGCCGCATGTGGCAGCTGTGTTCGCGCTCCTTGCGTGGAGCAGTTCAAGGGCCGTGCGCACAGGTGCCTGGATGGTGGGCGTCGGCAGCTTCATCTTCGCGACGGTGCTCGATTTGCTTGCGTTGGGCGCGCCCCGCTGGGTGGCGGCTCTGGCGCCTGCTGGCGGCACGCTGATGATGCTCGGGTGGACCTGGATCGCCTTCCTTGCCCTTGCGGGCGACCGGCTGGAGCGGCTGCACCGCTGATTCCTCTGCGGCACCCTGGTCGCGCGGCAAGAATGCCGCGTTGCGCCGCGCGCGGCGGCCGCTATAAGCCCGCTCGGGATGGGCACTGTGGAGCATCCTGCTCGAAATGGAGGACGAATGACAAAGAGGGTTGATCTGCTGCGCGCAGCTGCCGGGTGTGCGGCGCTTGCGCTCCTTGCGGCCTGCGGCGGCGCCGAGCAGGCTGGCGCTCCGGCGACCGATACCACGGCCGCCGCTCCTGCGACGCCTGAAGCGCCTCCCGCTGTGGCCCAGGATGCGGCCTTCGCAGACCTGACGGGCGATGCCGAGCGCGGCGCGGCGGTGTTCCGCACGCATTGCGCGGCGTGCCACGTCCTTGAGGAAGGCGTGAACCGGGTTGGCCCTTCGCTTTACCAGAAGATCGGGGCGACTGCCGGTCAGGTGGAAGGCTTCCGCTACTCGAAGGCCAATGCCGAAAGCGGCATTGTCTGGACCGAAGAGCAGATGTTCACCTATCTCGCCAATCCCCAGGCGGTCATTCCCGGCACCATCATGGCCTTCGCCGGCCTGCCGGACCCGCAGGAGCGGGCGGACGTGATCGCCTACATGGTCGCGGAAACCGGCCGCAAGAGCTGATATTCAGGTTTCCGGCGGTCGCTGCGGCGGCCGCCGGAGCCATCCGCGCCTGGCCAGGTCGGCGATGTGGACAGGCAGCGAAGCGGCGAGACAACCCGCAACGGCCCACCACGGCCCGCCCGTGAGCGCCACCCGGACACCCAGCAGAATGAGCACTCCGGGAAGCAAAGCCAGCATCACCTGCGCCGCCGGAACTTGCCGAGCGCGCCACAACCAGCCCGCTTCGGCGAGCATCACCAGCAGCACCAAGTCGACCGCCCGGCCCGAGTTGAAGAACTCGTCCACTCCGCTCAGCCAAATGGCGCGTTCAGGCGCACCACTTCCCAGTTGAGAAGCGCCGCGACGCTGACCCACGCGAGATAGGGCACCAGCAACCAGGCCGCGAGGCGGGACCTGCGCCCAACAAACATCATCAGCGCTGCCACCGAGCCCCAGAGCAGGCCCACTTCCACAAGAGCCCAGTCGGGCCTTTGCAGCCGAAAAAACAACAGGCTCCAGAGGATGTTCAGAAAGCCGTTGAAGGCGAACAGCGCGACCAGCCACTCGCGCTCCACTGCTGTCGGCATCGCCCTCCAAGCCGTGGTTGCGGACAGCGCGGCGAGCGCGAAGATTGTGGTCCATGCAATCGGAAAAACAAGGTCGGGCGGCGTCCAGTCGGGCTGGGCGAGGCTGCGATACCAGGGGCCGAGCTCGGTGAGCGTTGCGCCGAGGGCCGCCACGAGACCCGCAGCTCCCGCAGCAACCACCAGCGGCACCAGCCAGCCGCCCGGGTCACTCCGGGCGCTCATGGGGTGTCCTCAGTGGGCGACGCGACCAATCCCCATCAGATGGCCGAGATCCTTGAAGAATATGCGGACATGCGCGGCCGGCTTCGCGCGGACCAACTCCTTGTTCATATAGGCGTCCCATGTCAGCTGCTGAACGTCCGGATCTTCGCAGATCTTCACGAACCGCTCACGCCGCTTGTCGGACGAGTACCAGAAATGCTGCATGATCCCCAGCACCCAGAACACCTGCCCATGGGCCTTCATGAAGCGCTTGCGCGCTGTCGCCAGCTCCTTGGCGTTTCCGGTTGCAAGAAAGCGGTCGACCGACTGTGCCGCAAAGCGTCCGGCCGTCATTGCGTAATAGATGCCCTCTCCAGAGGCCGGGGCGACCACGCCAGCCGCGTCGCCAGCGACAATCACATCGCGTCCATTATCCCACCGCTTCAGCGGCTTCAGCGGTATCGGCGCGCCTTCGCACCGCACGGTGGTGCAGCCGTCCAGCCCGGTGTCGCGGCGCAGCTCCGCCACCGCCTCACGAAGCGGAAACCCCTTCCTGGCGCTGCCGACGCCAACGCTCGTCTGCCCGCCGTGCGGAAAGACCCATGCATAGAAATCCGGCGAGAGCCGGCCCTGATAATAGACGTCGCAGCGGCTGCCGTTGAAACCGTCGGTGCCGTTCGCGGGGCTTTCGATGACCTCGTGGTAGGCTGCGACGAATGGCACATTGGCGCCCTTGGGGATGGCCGCTCGCGCGACGCCGGAACGCCCGCCGTCGCAGCCGACCACCGCCTTCGTCCGGACACGGCTGGGCGCGCTTCCGCGCGCCGCATCCTTGGGCCGGTAGCAGATAACGGCCGTTCCGTCCGGATCCCGATCAAGACTCTCGAAGGTGCCAGCGATGCGGACGGCTCCTTCGTCGGCGGCTCTGGCGCGCAACCACTCATCGAAAACGTCGCGGTCAACCATTCCGACGAAGCCCCCAACCTCCATGTCCACGGCGCGGCTGGAGGGCGCGATCATGCGCGCGGAGGTGGCGCGAGCGACGAGGAGGCTCAGTGGTACGTCAAAATCCCGCAGCAAACGGGGTGGAACCGCGCCTCCACAGGGCTTGATTCGGCCGGCCCGGTCGAGGAGTGCCACGCGCCGGCCGGCGCGGGCGAGATCGGTGGCTGCCGTGGCGCCCGAAGGCCCACCGCCGACGACGATCGCGTCGAAGGTCTCGTCGTGGGTCATGCTCATGCCGTCATCTCCTGCCCGATGCGATGTGCCGGGGTTTCGGTGGGAAGCTGCCGGCCCAGGCGGAACGCAATGGCCGCCGCCACGAGGAACAACATCGCCTCGGCAGTGAACACGGTGAGGAAGGCCGGCCCATCGGCGGGCAGCGCAGCGCGCCCGATATCGACCATCACCGCCCCGAGGAAACCGCCGACCGCGAACGCAATCGCCTGGCTGGCGCCCCACAGGCCCATGCGGATCCCCTCGCGACCGCCGCCGCCGGCTCCGGCGAGGCTCATCATGGTGCCGATCGCGGCGACCGCGAACAGGCCGTTGAACAGACCAAGCGCAAAGACGGTGGCGCGTAGCGGCCATCCCTCGCCTGTCATCGCCGCCATGCCAAGCGCCGCGAGAGACGCCGCCGAGCCGAGGCATCCACAAACGACCCACAGCCGCATGCGCGCCGCTGTCCCGCCACCGACCAGACCCGCTCCGGCGCCAACGAGAATCATGCCGAGCAGCACACCACCGTTCTGAATGGAGGCCAGCGTGGTCGATTGCCCGGGGGTGTAGCCGAACACCAGCCCTGCAAACGGCTCCATGATCATTTCCTGCATGGAATAGGCAACCATCGAGACGAACACGAAAATCGTGAACAACCGCGTCATGGGATTGGCCAAGTTCTCCGCAAGTGCTGCCCGGAAAGTGAGGGCAGCCGCCTCTGCATTCGCGCGGGGCTTTTCGGCATCGGTGACGCGGAGCGCGCGGGACTCGATACCGCGGACGGCGGCCAGCGTCAGCAGGAAGGCGCAGAGCACCACGCCGCCCACAACGAACGCCAGCCTCTGCGGTGAGAAGGGGTCAAGCAGCTTTCCTGCCATCGCGGCGGCGACGACGATGCCGGCGATCATCATGATCCACGTGGTGGCTGCCGCGGCCGGGCGGCGTTGAGGCTCCACGCTCGATGCCAGGAACGCAAGGAGCGAGGTGCCCGAGGCACCGACCCCGGCGCCGATCATGGCATAGGCCACAACCGCCATCATCACTGCGGCCGCCGGGAGCGCCGGCGACAGAAGGACAGCGTTGGTGGCAAGAAGCGCGCCGAGCGCGAGGCAGCCCATGCCACCGATGATCCAAGGCGTGCGCAGCCCGCCCCGGTCGGAGCCGTGCCCCCAGTAAGGCCGGGACAGCTGCACGACATAGTGGAAAGCCACGAGCCCCGCCGGGATCGCGGCGAGCATTGCATATTCGACGACCATCACCCGGTTGAGCAATGACGTCACCAGCATCACGATGGCGCCGAGGGAACTCTGGACAAGGCCGAGACGGACAATCGAGATCCAGCCCAAGGGGCGACGCGCGGTCGCTTCATCTGCCATGGTGCGCCTTTCAGCCTAGCCCGCGCACGCCGATCGCCGAGACCAGCATGCCGAGAACAAAGAGGGAGACGCCGGCACCGTTGTACCATGGCGCATGCGCGGCCGGGTCGCGAAGAAGCTTGCGCATCGAAAGAAGCTGCACGGCTGTCAGTGCTGCAACGATGGCTGCGGTCAGTTCCAGACCCCAGAGCAGCAGCACGCCGATCACCGCAAGCTGGGCGGCCAGCATCACTGCGCAAGCGAGAAGAGCCGCCGCGCGCTCGCCCAGCACCACCGGCAGGGACGCGATGCCCATTTGCCGATCGCCTTCCACTGCCTTGAAGTCATTGAGTGTCATGATGCCGAATGCGCCTGCCGCATAGAGCGCGGCCAGCACGAGAATGGGTGTTCCGGGAAGGGTGCCCAGCATCACTGCTGCACCGGTGAACCAGGTGAGGCCCTCGTAGGCAAATGCGCACGCGAGAGGACCCCACCAGCCGCTGCGCTTCAGCCGCCGCGGCGGCGCCGAATAGGCCCACGCAAGGAGCAGGCCAAGAATCGTGGCGGCCAGCACCCATGGGCCAAGCAGGGCCGCGACGAGAAGAGAAAGGAGCGTGCCGGCGATCGCGATCCACAGACCCCAGCGACCCGGGATTCTCCCCGAGGGAATCGGCCGGCCAGGCTCGTTGATGGCATCGACTTCGCGGTCGAACCAGTCATTCACCGCTTGGCTGGTGCCGCAGACCAGCGGCCCGGCCAGAAGAACGCCGCCGACGAGAAACGCCCAACGCTCGGTCAGCGGAATGCCGGAAGAAACGACGCCGCAGAAAAAGGCCCACATCGGCGGAAACCAGGTGACGGGCTTCAGCAGTTCCAGCACATCGGCTGGCATGGGCGCGCGGGCAAGTGCCGCCGATGCCGTCTCCCTTCCCATGCGTGTAAGCTAGATTGGACACCGAGGAGGGTCAATCGGAGTTGACAGTCGGTGCGCGCCACCTGTGCGGCATGCCGCCGCAGCCTGTCCGCCCTCAGTCGAAATCGATGGCGAGGTTGCCCAGCCCGTGCCGCCGAAGCTTGGAATAGAGGCTCTGGCGCGAGAGACCCAGCATTTCGGCCGCCGACGCGCGATTGTTGGAGGTGAAGTTGAGGGCCGCCTCGATGCAGAGACGCTCGATGAGGTCGGTCGATTCGCGCACGATCTCCTTGAGGCTGACCCGACCGACCAGCTCTGTCAGCTGCTCGACGGAACGTGGAACGGCCAGATCCTCGGCCGGCGCCTCGAGCAGGCGGCGCCCCGTGGCGCGGACGGCGAAGCCGAACACGGTCTCGCCCTCGTGCGGCACGGCAACTGCTGATATCTCCACCTGCTCTTCGGCGCCTAGCCGACCACGCACCTGGGTGGCGAAATTCCGCACTGCGCCATGCTCGCGCAACTGTGTTTCAAGAAGGCCGAGGTCGATGCCCGGACGGCCAAGGAAATTCTCAAGCGGCAGCCCAGCGACCTGCTCGCGGCTCGCAGCCTCCGCCAGATCGAGAAACGCGCTGTTTGCGGCAAGAATCCGGAAGCGTCGGTCGGCGAGGACGAACCCATCCGGCATGCGTTCCAAAACGGTCTGGAGTGTTCGTGCCTGGGCCGTATCGTCTGCTGTTCCCGTTGCCAGCGGCGTCAGGCGCAGCAGGCAAAGCGTTGTCCTGTCCTGTCGGAACAGCGAGGCCGAGACCGTCGCCTGAACCGCCTGCGGGCCGACATGAAGGGTTGCCGAACGAGCTTGATCGCCCTGGCCGGCAGTTGCCAGAAGTGCGACGGCCGCATCCTGGTCGCCGGGCGGAAACAGCGACAGGAACGGCTGCCCAGACAGGCCGGCGCGATCCCGGGCCGTGACGAGAGCAGCTGCTGCCGGATTTGCTTCCACAATGCGGCGCGAGCCGGTGTCGATCACGAGAACTGCCTCACGCGAGACCTCGAACAACAGGCGATAGCGCGATTCCGCCTGCCGCAGCCGAAGATAGTCGCGCTCCATCGATTGCTGAGCCTGCAGCAGCCGTTGCTGGAGCATGGCCTCCGGCCGCATGTCGCGGCCGACGGCAAGGATCGCGCCTTCCCGCCCGGCCTTCAAGGCGAGATAGCGGACCGGCATCTGCTCCGCGCCGGCGGTGCCGCCAGGCTCGGAGCCAACGCTGAGTATCTGGTTTACCTGGCGCCAGCGCGCTTCGCTGTCGTCGTCCACGCCTTGCAGAAGCTGTCGGACCTTGGCCCGGCTTTCCGGGGTGACCGTTTCCTCAAGCGGGCGGTCCAGCCACGCGGCGACGCCATCGTCCGGGATATCCGAAATCCCGACTGCGACATCGCGGATGATCCCGTCAGGATCCAGAACCAGCGCGACATCCCCGGCCGCACCGGCAAGCCGCGCCGTTTCCTCAGCGTCGAGGGCTCCAAGAAGCGTACCGCCACGTCGGAAGGTGCGAGGCTCCGGGGGAGGCGTGGGCATGTCCATCTGGTCCCGCCATCCGCTCCGGATGCGCTGTCTCTAGCGTGCGCCGCCGGCCAGGCTTTCGCCTGCGGCAGTGCGGCACATTCGATCGGCAAGCGACACAGCAACGCGCGCGTCGGCCGCAGTGGCATCAGCGCCCACGCGCTCCGCAAGGTCGGGCTGTGCCACGAACGGCGCACCGCCGACCATGATCTTGACATGCCGGTTCCGGGAGCAGCGGCGGATGGCTGCAATACACGCCGGCAAGGCAGCGAGACCGGCGTCCGTGCTGGCGCTGAGGCCCACCAGATCGACCGACGCCTCGGCCACCAGGGCGCGCGCCCAGTCACCATCGGTATCGCAACCCCTGATCGTGACCCAGCCGGCCCGTCGAAAGCAGGCCTCCAGGATGACTGCGCCGAACACATGGGTTTCGCCTGGTGGCACGGCAAAGACCGCAGACCGGCCAATGGCTGGTCCGGCAGCAGCGCCCGGAACATGGGACACGAGTTCGCGGGTAACCTCCTGCAGGCGCCACAGGCCCATGGTAACATCCACAAAGTCACAGACATCCTCTTCCCACCACTCGCCGAGGCGACGCGCGACGGGGGCAAGCAAGTCAGTGAGCAGCGATTCCACCGTGGATCCGAGCGCCAGATAGCCCCCGACCTGCTCCAGCAGACGCGCCGCATCATGCCGGATTGCATCATGGGCCATCCGGTCAATATCTTGCGCGTGAAAGCCCGGTGGTTCGAGCCCCAGCGCTGCGAGTTCCCTGTGCCGGGACGCAATGGCGCTGGCAGGAAAGGCTCCGTCCAGCGCCGAACCGCAATGCGCAATCAGCAGGCGGGGAATGATCTGCCCTTCCACCACG